>NZ_BAABMI010000025.1:0-36677 GCF_054785195.1 Secundilactobacillus muriivasis
GGCGCCGAATTTTACGGCCTGAGAGCGCCGGTTTTCATGCGGCTTTGGCGAGCGAAGCGACGACAAACAGCCTGCACCCAAATCGCACTCAACACTTACGCTGGACACAAACATAAGGATCAGTTAAGTCAACATCGAACATACTTTCGCTAATCAGCGAATTTTGGTAAACTAGACCAAGTAGCATTAAATTTGAAGTTAAAGGATGAATGTTTATGACGGATTACGCCATTCTCTGTGAAAAGGCAAGTGCGGCGAAGAACTTTGCGACGGCGCTTGGAGGAACGACTGGGACGTTTGGTGGTAAAACGTTTCGAATCGTGCATTCTCACGGGCACCTGCTGGAATTCGTCGATCCTAAAGATCAGGTGCCAGAAGACCAAGTGAGTCGGTATCGGTCGTGGAAGTTAGAACACCTGCCGTGGACGATCAGTGATTTTACGTGGGAGAAACAGCCCATTGTCAGCAAGAATCCGCGAACGGGACGGAAGAAATCGGCCAAGGGCGATTTAGCTGATTTGAAGAAGGCCGTTAAGGATTGTTCAGCACTCGTGATTGCCACCGATGTGGATCCCTCGGGTGAGGGTGAATTGCTGGCTTGGGAGATCATTGAAGCGATTAACTGGCTTAAACCGGTTAAACGACTGTATTTTGCCGATGAAGAAGCGCGGTCGATTCAAAGCGGATTCTATCAAATTAAGGATCTCACGACTGCCAAACAAGACGGTGATTTTTTGAAGTCGGATGCCCGAAGCAAGTGGGATTATCTGTCGATGCAGTTGACTCGAATCGCGACGACGGTGACGAAACAGGCCGGTTATCCAGTGCGGGTTGTTCGAGAAGGTCGGTTGAAGTCGTTGATGGCGCGCCATGTTTACGAGCAGGATCAAGCGCGCAAAACATATCGGCGGAAAGCTTACTATGAAGTGAAATTTCAGGACCCTCAAAAGCACGTCTTTGCTCGAAAATTTAAGGATGACGAAGCTGCGGCGCCATATCGGCATGCTAGCGAAGCCGATGCGCAACGTGAAATGACCCAGTATCATCCGAGTGCGGTCACCAATGTTAAAACGACTCGCCGGCATTCAGGGCCACCTAAGTTGCTGGATCTATCTAACTTGGCGTCGATTCTAGCTCCAAGAGGCTATAACGCTAAGGAAGTTCTGGCGACCTATCAAAAGATGTATGAAGCCAAGATCGTTAGCTATCCGCGGACGGATGATGCCAAAATCTCAATGGGCCAATTTAAACAGTTACTGCCGTTAGTGCCAGCGATTGCCAAAGTGGTCAGCGTGGACCAGCAGTTGCTGACGCACCGGCAACCACGGCCATCACACGTGACAACTGGTAGCGTTGATCACGGCGCCAACCGACCTGGTGAAAAAGTGCCGGGATCGTTGTCGATGTTAAGCAAATACGGTAAGTCTGGTCCAGCCATTTACGAAGTTGTCGCGAAGAACTTTTTAGCAATGCTGGGTGAGGACTACGTTTTTGATCACATCACTGCAGAATTAGCGGATTATCCGGCGTTTAAGACGGCGTTTAACGTTCCGGTTGCGCTGAATTATAAGTTAATTTATGACAGTTCTCGTCAAATCGGTGACGCGGACTCGGATGAGGGGGCCGTTCAGCGAGCTGTGGGTCCTCAAGCAGCGCCGTTTATTTTTGAAGGTGCGAATAAGAAACCGGTCGCACCAACGATGAAGTGGTTGATGAACTATTTACAACAACACAACATCGGGACTGGGGCAACCCGGGTATCAACGGTTTCTCAAATTACGAGTGGCCCGACCGCACTGCTAAAGGAGCGCAAGGGGCAGTTTAGTATGACGGATGTGGGGACGATTTCGGCCATTTTGACTGAAGGGACCATCATCAGTAGTACCAATGCCACGAAACGATTATTAACACTGATGGACCAGGTTGGTCGATTTGAATTGCCGCCAGATCAACTGTTGATGACGGCCACACAAACAGTCGAACACGACTTGCCCTTAATGGTGGCCAACGCTGATAAACTGCGACAGTTAGTTGGTGAACCAACGAAATTAGTCAAAAAATACCCGCAAAAGGCTAAAACCAGTGGTAAGACCAAAACGGGTGAAGAAGTTAAGTTCAACCAAGTTTGGGGTGGTCACCGGTTTACGGCTGAGGAAGTCACGGCGCTTTTAGCTGGCGAGGAAATTAAATTTCAGATTAAAACCAAGCGTGGCAAGCCGATGGCGGTTCATGGTAAGTTGGCGCAGCAGACTTATAAGGGGCACAAGTTTTGGGGGTTTAAGCCGGCGGCGGATGTGTTTGCGAAGTCGGGGAAGTAGAGTAGTTTTAGCTGCTATGTAGCCGAAACGTGTAAAAGACCCGCAGACCCCGGCCATATAAGGGAAAGAGCGGTTGGATTCCAAACCCGGGAATCCAACCGCTCTTTCCCTTATATTCTGGGGTCTAACCGCGGGTCTTTTACACTCTTGGTCAAAAAAGGTCAAATTAATACCCACAGTGAAATGACCTATGCTAAAATTAACCTATGCGCAAATAAATTAAAATGAAATTAAAGCAAAGGACGCTGAACTCACAATGAATCCAGAACTCTTAACGCAGTCGGTGACGGATGCCATTTCCGAAGCCCAAACCGTTGCGGTTAATCGTAAACAACAAAACATCGGGGTGTCCCACCTCTTTAAAATCTTGATTCAACCAGGTCAACTTGACCGGCAAATTTTTAGTGATTTAGGCGTTGATCTTGACGCATTAAACGCAGAACTGGACCACGAAATGGACTCAATCAGTACGGTTGCTGGTGAGTCGGTGCAATATGGTCAGAATCTATCACCGGATATGTATCGATTGCTCCAAAAAGCCGATGAAGTTCGCCAAACTTTAAATGACGAGTTTATTGCCAGTGATACATTGATCATTGCGGTTGTTCAAATGACGGGGAGTCGGTTAGGCGACTGGTTACAGCGCCAAGGCTTTACCGTTCAACAAGTTAAAAACAAGGTCACTGAGATTCGGGGAGGCGAGCGTATCACAACTAAAAACCAAGAAGAAGGCTTTCAAGCACTCGATAAGTATGGGACTGACTTAGTTAAAGCGATGCGCAGCGGTGAACGCGACCCCATTATTGGCCGGGATGACGAAATTTTGTCAATCACGCGGATCCTGTCTCGAAAAACGAAGAATAACCCGGTTTTAATTGGTGAACCCGGGGTTGGTAAAACGGCGATCGTTGAAGGGCTTGCGCAACGAATTGCCCGTGGTGATGTGCCGGAAAACTTGAAGGATAAGTCAATTTTCTCCCTAGATATGGGGGCCCTGATTGCGGGGGCTAAATACCGGGGTGAATTCGAAGAACGGTTAAAGGCGGTCTTGAACGAAGTTAAGAAGAGCGATGGCCACATCATCATGTTCATCGATGAAATTCACAACATCGTTGGTGCCGGTAAGACGGAAGGGAGTATGGATGCTGGTAACCTACTGAAACCAATGTTGGCGCGTGGTGAGTTGCATTTGATTGGGGCAACCACTACCGATGAATACCGCCAGTATATGGAAAAGGACCGGGCGTTAGAGCGCCGGTTCCAAAAAGTTCAGGTCAGTGAACCCACCGTTGAAGATACGATCACGATCTTGCGGGGCTTGCGTGAACGGTTTGAAATCCACCACGGCGTGCGAATTCATGATAACGCGTTGGTGGCAGCTGCAAAGCTGTCAGACCGGTACATCACGGACCGCTACTTGCCGGATAAGGCCCTCGATTTGATTGATGAAGCTTCGGCCTCGATTCGGGTCGCCATGAACTCGGCGCCAACGGAACTTGATCAAGCCCGCCGGCAAATGATGCGGTTGGAAGTTGAAGAAGCTGCGTTGAAGCAGGAAACTGATGATGCTTCTGAAGCACGTCTAGGCGAAGTTCAAAAAACGTTGGCTGACGTGAAAGAAAAGGTCAATGGTCTGACTGCACGTTGGGAAGACGAAAAACAAGCGTTGGATGCCTTAAGCGCTAAGAAGACCGAACTTGATAAGGCCACCCGTGAATTAACGGAGGCCGAAAGTCAGTATGATTTGGATAAGGCAGCGGTGCTCCAACACGGCACGATTCCCGAATTAAAAAAGGAATTAGCTGAAATGGAACAGACCGATCACACGGGTGACTGGTTAGTTGAAGAATCCGTGACTGAGCAAGAAATTGCGACGGTTGTGGCTAAGATGACCGGGATTCCGGTTAATAAGTTGGTGGCCACTGAACGGGAGAAACTGCTGCATTTGGCCGACAACCTTCACAAACGGGTCATTGGTCAAGATGAAGCCGTTCAAGCGGTTTCTGATGCCGTACTCCGGTCACGCGCTGGTCTGCAAGATCCAAGTAAGCCACTCGGTTCCTTCCTATTTTTAGGGCCAACTGGGGTTGGAAAAACGGAACTTGCCAAAGCATTGGCTGAAGATCTCTTTGATTCGGAAGATCAAATGGTTCGAATCGATATGAGTGAGTACATGGAAAAAGAGTCAGTCTCTAGGTTAGTTGGGGCAGCGCCTGGCTACATTGGCTACGAGGAAGGTGGTCAGCTAACGGAGGCCGTACGTCGGCACCCATACACCATCGTGCTCTTCGATGAAATCGAAAAGGCGCATCCAGACGTCTTCAACGTGCTCTTACAGGTGCTTGATGACGGTCGCTTAACGGATAGTCAGGGTCGAACGGTTAACTTTAAAAATACCTTACTGATTATGACTTCTAACTTGGGGTCCGACATTTTACTGGATGGAACAGATGCCAACGGCGTCATTGCGGATGAAGCGAAGCAAACGGTCGCTACTTTATTGCAACGGTCGTTTAAGCCGGAATTCTTAAACCGAATCGATGATACGATCATGTTCAAGCCGTTGACCTTAGCGGATGTTGAACAAATTGTCGGTAAGTTGATCACCCGGTTATCACAACGGTTGAGTGAACAAAACATTAGCCTAACGATCACTGATGAGGCCACCCACTGGTTGGCTAAGCGTGGTTACTTACCAGCATACGGTGCTCGACCACTGCAACGGACCATTACAAACGTCGTCGAAACGCCATTAGCGAAGTTGATTATTGGCGGTCAAGTGATGCCACAGTCCACGGTGGCGATTGCTTTGAACGAGGCCGGCGATGGGTTGACGTTTAATTAAACAGTATGAAAAAAAGCAATTGATTATCGCAGATTAGCGATGATTTAGTCTGAGTTTCACTTGAACTTTCAATTGCTTTTTTGACCGATTGTGCTAAACTTTTAATGATTGAGAGGTGTCTAACGTGAAAACTTTAGCTGCAAACTTAGTCGTTATCTTTTGGGCGGTTATCTTCGGTGAAGTCCTTGGCTACATCGGTGGCGCCCTAGAAGTTATGACCTACAATGCAATGGAAATTGGTGTGATCGCCGCAATCGTTGGCTTGATTTTTACCAACGGTGTTCGGTTACTTGGCGCTTCAGATGCCAAAGCACGCGAATAACGCGTCTATGGGAAGGAACCAGTGATGGTTCCTTTTTTTGTGCTGTTGCTTGTGTCCAGCGTGAGGGTTGGGTGCGATTGGGGGTGAAGGCTGTTTGTCGTCGCTTTGCTCGCCAAAGCCGCATGAAAATCGGCGCTTTCAGGCTACAAAATTCGGCGCCACTTGGACTGTTATTTCCAGGGTTCCTGAAGTTGCAGAAAATTGTCAACCACGCGCTTTCTGGCTACCGCGCCGAATGGTGCTGCGCGAGACTGAGAGCTGCATGTAAGGGGCTTCGATAAAACCGCCAAGCCCGGGCGCTTTCACCGAAGCCCCTTACATTACGCTCTCAACCCGTCTCACTCCGCACACTCACGCTGGACACAAACGAAAGCTAAAAAATAATCAACAGAATTTGTTATACTAATTACAGAACGGTCATTGACCGATTACGGAAAGGACGCGTGGCAAGATGGGGTTTGTACCACTACAAGTGATAAGTAGTTTTAGTCTGTTGCAAAGCACCAATCAGCTGGATGACTTGGTGAAAACCGCTGCTGACCGCGGCTATCAGGCGTTGGCGTTGACGGATCGAGATGTCATGTATGGGACGGTGGCATTTTACCAAGCGTGTTTAAAGTATCATATCCAGCCGATTATCGGCCTTACCGTGGACCTTGCTGGTAGTATCGCAACGGATCAAATTTTTCCGGTCGTTTTATTGGCTAAGGATCAGACGGGGTATCAGCATTTGATGGCAATTTCATCGGCTTGCCAAACCCGCGAGACAGAAGCACCGATGACGTTGGCGATGATTCAGGACTGGCTGGGGCACCTTGAAGTGATTTTGCCAGCAGAGAGTGAATTGACTTACTGGTTAAATCAGGGTGACCAAGCCAATGCTGAACAGTTGGTCAACCAACTGCGCCCTTATGTGGACGAAAATAGTCTGCTGGCCGGAGTTGCGTTGACCCAACCAGCCAATTATCGCCAATTACTGACGAAGTTTGCGGCTGATCAGCGACTGACGGTGGTGGCACTGCCCGAGGTGCGGTATTTGAACCCAGAAGACCGGTTTGCGGTTAAGGTCTTGAATGCCATCAAGGACGGGACCACGATCAGTAACTTGGCTGAGGCCCAACAACAGCAAGGGCAGTACTGGTTACGCCCAGCAACGGTATTTGAAGCGAATTATCAGGAGTTGGGGTTGAGCGCTGCCGCTGAGCAAACGGTGGCGGTCGCTGCGGCTTGTCAATTGCAGTTGAACTTTCAACATCCACAATTACCACACTTTAAAACGCCACAACAGCAGCCGGCTGGCGACTATTTACGCGAACAGTGTCAAATTGGCTTAACCAGGCGTTTGAAATTAGATGGCATCGAGAATGCGGCACCGTATCAAGAACGTTTGAATCAAGAATTGGCCGTCATTGACCGAATGGGCTTTAACGACTACTTCTTGATTGTTTGGGACGTGATGCGATTTACGCGTCAGGCCAAAATTACAACGGGGCCTGGTCGGGGTTCGGCTGCCGGTGCGCTGGTGGCCTATGTTTTGGGCATCACCGACGTTGACCCACTGCGCTATAACCTGCTGTTTGAACGATTTTTGAACGAAGAGCGGGCGCAGATGCCCGATATTGACCTCGATATTCCGGATAATCGCCGAGAAGAAGTGTTAACGTACGTGCATGATAAATACGGCCATGACCGTGTCGGCCAGATCATCACGTTTGGGACGTTAGCCACGAAACAGGCAATCCGTGACGTTGGCCGGGTGTTTGGCTTACGGCCCTATGAACTAAGCGAGTGGAGTAAGACGATTCCAAACGTCTTTCACATTTCTCTGAAAGAGGCCTACGAACAATCGCAGCCTTTACGCAATTTAATTGAAGACGCATCGGTCAACCGGCTGTTGTACGAAACAGCGGTTAAACTAGAGGGGCTGCCCCGACACTACTCCACGCACGCGGCGGGGGTCGTGTTGAGTGACCAGCCATTGACGCAGATCGTTCCGGTTCAAAATGGTTCAGAAACGATGCTGATGACGCAGTATACCAAGGATTACGTTGAACAAGTTGGCCTACTTAAAATGGATTTTCTGGGCCTCCGTAATCTATCGATCATGGCGTCAGCGTTAAAGTTGGTGCAACAACAAACCGGCAAATCGCTGCCCATTACCCAAATCAATTTGGATGATCCAGCAACGTTGGCGTTGTTCCAACGTGGCGACACCAACGGGGTGTTTCAATTTGAATCGGCCGGCATCAAAAACGTGTTACGGCGCCTAAAACCGGATTCGTTTGAGTTAATCGCGGCCGTGAACGCCTTATACCGGCCAGGACCAATGGAAAACATTGATCATTTTATCAAGCGCCGGTTTGGTCAGGAACCGGTGAGTTACCCGGATGAGTCTGTTAAACCAATTTTACAGTCAACTTATGGCATCATTGTTTACCAAGAACAAGTGATGCAGGTTGCCTCAGTCATGGGGGGCTTTACGCTTGGTCAAGCCGATTTATTGCGGCGGGCAATGAGTAAGAAGAAAAAGCAAACCATGGATGAAATGCAAAAACGGTTTATTACCGGGGCACAGGCGAAAGGGTATTCGACCGACGTGGCAACGGCGACCTTTGCCTATATTGACCGGTTTGCCAACTACGGGTTTAACCGGTCTCATGCGGTAGCGTACAGTAAACTAGCGGTTGAGTTGGCGTACCTTAAAACACACTACCCAGCAGCCTTTTTCACGTCATTGCTTAATTCGGTATTAAATAACTCAGCTAAAACCAAGTTATATTTGATGGAGGCCAAGCGTCATCAGGTTCAGATCCTACCACCGGATATTAACGCCAGTGGGGCGTATTTCCGCCTTGAACAAAATCAGATTCGGTTTGGTCTGGCTTCGGTGAAGGGCATGCGTCGTGATTTCTTGAAGGCGATTTTAACCGAACGGCAGGAAAACGGTCCGTTTAAGTCACTTCATCAATTCTTAGTGCGACTTGATTTGAAATGGCTGAAACAAGATTTGATTGAAGGGCTCGTTTACGCTGGGGCCTTCGATCACTTTGGCCATAATCGCGCTGAATTGATTGCAAGTTTGCCAGAATTTTTAAGTAGCGTTGAACTTAGTGGGAACAGTGTTGATTTGTTTGAAGCGCTGGCGCCTAAGATTCAATCTCTGCCAGATTACACACTGAGTGAACGGTTGGAAAAAGAAAATGAGTACCTCGGTGCTTACTTATCCGGCCATCCAGTTGAGCAGTATCAAGCGCTTGGTCAACAACGAGGCGTGACGCCAATTGGGGATCTCGGGGTTGATCAACAACTCACACTATTGGTCTACGTGACGAAGGTTCGTACAATTCGCACGAAGCGGGGCGACCAAATGGCCTTTTTAACCGGAAGCGATTTAACGGGTGAGGTCAGCATTACGGTGTTTCCTAACCTTTACCGGCGGGTAGCGACTTGGTTGGCGAAGGAACAGGTCATTTTAGTGTCGGGTAAAACCGAAACTAACCGTGGCAGTATCCAAGTGGTTGCCCAGACGTTAACGGATGCTGCAACGATGAAGGTCGCGCCGAATCGGCCCAAGACCGTGACGGCGACACAATTGCCATCGGTCCCCCGGTGGTATTTACGCCTCGATGCAGCTCGCGATAATCCATCAACGATGACGCAACTAATGACATTTTTACAGCGAACGGCGGGGCAGACGCCAGTCATTTTATTTCGGGTGAGTGATGATAGTAAACGCGTTTTGGCGACCAATTATTGGCTACAGCCTGATTCGAATTTAATTGGACCATTAGAGAAAATTTTAGGTGAACATAATGTGATTTTGCAGTTAAAAATCTAATTTTCATAAAATTATGAGAATTTAAAAACAGTGAAAACGCTTTAATATCGGAAATGTCGCAAATTTGATAAATCTTAGCAGACATTGATTTTGAAAAGTGATAGAATAACTATCGGAATCCAAAATGTACCAATTTTGACAATTCGGTTATCGGTATCACGTAATCGAGCCAAATTGGTATTAAAACTCAAAGGAGAGATTTTTCTTATGAAGAAAACCAAGATCGTAAGTACACTTGGTCCTGCAAGTACCGATGTCGATACAATCGTTAAGTTGATTGAAGCCGGTGCTAACATTTTCCGGTTCAACTTCTCACATGGTGATCACGAGGAACATTTAGGTCGTATCACTAACGTTCACGAAGCAGAAAAGATCACCGGTAAGACGGTTGGTTTGATGCTGGATACTAAGGGTGCTGAAATTCGGACCACTGTCCAAAAGGATGGCAAGATCGAATACCACACTGGCGACAAGCTCCGGATCTCAATGGATGCTTCCTTAGAAGGTGTTAAGGACAAGATCGCGGTCACTTATCCTGGGTTATTTGATGATGTTCATGTTGGCGGCCACGTCTTGTTTGATGATGGTTTGTTGGACATGCTCGTTGAAGAAAAAGACGAAGCTACCAAAGAATTAGTCGGAACCATGCAAAACGATGGTAAGCTTGGCTCACGTAAGGGTGTTAACGCACCTGGTGTTTCAATCAACTTGCCAGGGATCACTGAAAAGGATGCCGATGACATTCGTTTTGGTTTGGATCACGAAATCAACTTTATCGCTGCTTCCTTCGTTCGTAAGCCACAAGATGTTATGGACATCCGTGAATTACTTGAAGAAAAGCACATGGAACACGTTCAAATCTACCCTAAGATTGAATCACAAGAAGGTATCAACAACTTCGATGATATCATCAAGGTTTCTGATGGTTTGATGGTTGCTCGTGGCGACATGGGTGTTGAAATTCCAGCTGAAAACGTACCTTTGGTTCAAAAGACTTTGATCCACAAGTGCAACGTTTTAGGCAAGCCAGTTATCACGGCTACTCAAATGTTGGATTCAATGCAAGAAAACCCACGTCCTACTCGTGCCGAAGCATCTGACGTTGCTAACGCTGTCTTTGACGGTACTGACGCAACCATGCTTTCTGGTGAAAGTGCTAACGGTGAATACCCAGTTGAATCCGTTGCTACCATGAACCGGATCGATATCAAGGCTGAAAACGCTTTGAAGGACTTCGGAACTGATCACATCGACTTGACGACTGGTGATGTTACTGAATCAATCGGCGCTTCTGTTGCTCGCGTTGCTAAGAGCTTAGGCGTTAAGACGATCGTTGCAGCCACTGAATCTGGCTACACTGCTCGTATGATCAGCAAGTACCGTCCAGATGCTGACATCTTGGCCATTACTTTTGATGATCGTACTCGTCGCGGTTTGACGGTCAACTGGGGTGTTTACCCAATCGTTGCCGAAAAGCCTGCTAACACCGATGAAATGTTTGACTTAGCTGCTGCTAAGGCCGTTGAAACTGGTTTAGCTAAGGAAGGCGACTTGATCTTGATCACTGCCGGTGTTCCCGTTGGCGAACGCGGTACGACTAACCTGATGAAGGTTCAATTGATCGGCTCAAAGTTAGTTCGCGGCCAAGGCGTTGGCGATGACACAGTTATCGGCAAGGCAGTTGTTGCTAACAACGCTGACGAAGCTAACAGCAAGACGACTGACGGTAGCGTTTTGGTTACTAAGAACACTGACAAGGACTACTTGCCAGCTATCGAAAAGGCCAGTGCTATCATCGTTGAAAACGGCGGTTTAACTTCACACGCAGCCGTAGTTGGTATCTCAATGGGGATTCCAGTTATCGTTGGTGCTGAAGGCGCAACCGACAAGATTTCTGACGGTGAATTGATCACCGTTGACTCACGTCGTGGCGTTGTTTACCACGGTGCTTCAAACGCACTTTAATTTAAACTAAGTTTTCCGGAAAGTCCGACTTTATGTCGGGCTTTTTTTTGTTATGTCGTATGCTTACCTTTGTGTCCAGCGTAAGCATTCTTCTGTTTAGTTTGTGAAGTGCGGTGATTTGCTTGGACTGTCGATTCCGGTCAGCGGCTAGGTTCCTGCTGTGGGGCCGGTCTGAGCCAAAGGGCGGTCTCAGTCCTCGAATTTCAGCCTCGCCAAAACCCATGCGAGTCTGAAATTCGTCCCCGATAATTGGCGGTTGTTGGAAGACCATCAACAACCACCAATTATCGCGACACGGCATCCACCTAGCCGCTGACCGAAATCTTACATTGGCGTAATTCAGCACTATTGTAGACCATCTCAAGTGCTTAACTGCACGACTTAATGGCTGTATCGCAACAATTAACGTTGATTCGACAACCGCCAAAATAAAGCAGTAGTTAATGCCTCGTAATCGGTTGAATAAGCGATAACTGCATTAGATTCGGCGCATAATTGACAGATTTAGTATCACGTAAGCGTTGATTCATTGCGGTTATTGAACATTGACCACGAACTTTTCTAGTTGTCGATTTACCATCTAACGTTTTCGGCACGTAGTTGCGTGAATTTCAGCATGTGACAGTCAGCTATTCTGGTTGCCAACAGCGCACCATGTAGCGGGAGGCGGAGGCGCGCGAGGCTCAGTGGTGTCGGTATGACATAGGCAGTCGTGCCTCGTGGGTTTCGGGGTGCGAGTGCCTTATGTCATACGCGAGACGGAGGAGATCCGGCATGGAAGTGGTCTTCTTCCATTCCTAGCTCCGGAGCGAGCCACCACGTTCCAGCCTCGCATAGCGCCGAAGCCTCCCGCGGCATTCTCCCACTATCAGAAAACCAGAATCACTGAACTTCACAAACTAAACACACTTACGCTGGACACAAACGACAGCATAAAATTCACCGATTAACGCCCGATTAACCACAGAAGGGTTCCCAATTACAGGTGAACTGTGCGATAATGGATAATGTATCGGCAAAACGCCGACGGGCGGCTCAAGGGAGTCGTTTGTGGAAAATGAACGGGGATAAAAAATTTATGAATAACGAATTAATCACTTTACTTGGTCGCATCGTGGGCGGTCAGGTGACCGATGAAAATGATAAGGAATACTTTGTGCAAGTGAGTGGCTTGACGTTCCGGTTGGATAAAGCGGAAATCAAGAAACCGTTAAAGCATGGCAGTCAATTTAAGGGTTACGCGTACGAAAATGAACATCACCAACTGCAAATTACCCGGGAAGCACCCAAGGTTCAAGTTGATCACTATGGCTTTGGTGAAGTTGTGAAAGCCCAACACGGCCTTGGTGTTTTCGTTAACGTTGGTCTGCCTAACAAGGATATCGTGGTGTCACTGGATGATTTACCAGAAATGGCATCGTTATGGCCACAAAAGGGTGACCGGCTTATGTTGGCCATTAAGATCGATAAAAAAGGGCGGATGTGGGGCGACCTTGCCGACGAAGCCCTTTACCGTGCCATTGCCCAACCTGTAACGCAGAAGTTAGATAACCGCGACGTTCACGTGACGGCTTATCGGTTAAAGTTAGCCGGAACGTTAGTCATTTCAGATGACTTCCAATTAGGCTTTATTCATCCATCAGAACGGGATCAAGAACCCCGGTTAGGTGAACAAATGACGGCCCGGGTTATCAGTCAATATCCCGATGGCACGTTGAAGTTGTCGTTACGGCCACGAGCATACGAAGCAATCAGTGATGATGCGTTGATGTTACTGGCAACGTTGCAACATGCACCCGAAGGCCACATTGCTTTTACGGATAAGAGTACCCCGGATGATATCAAGGCTTACTTTGGCATTAGTAAGGGTCAGTTTAAGCGAGCCGTTGGGCATTTGATGAAACAACGCTTAGCTGAACAACACGATGGTGAACTTTGGTTAACACAAGCGGGTGAAGAACGTCATGAACAAGATGGGGCTTCAAATTGAGGATTACCTTCATGATTTAAAAATTGAACGTGGGTTGGCCGAAAACACGATTGCCAGTTACCGACAGGATCTAGCGGAATTCACGGCGTATTTAACAACGCAACAGGTCACGGCATTTGATCAAGTGACCCAACTGAGTATCTTGCAGTTTTTAAAAACGTTGCAGGAAGCTGGCAAAGCCCGAAGTACCGTTACGCGAATGGTGTCGACGCTAAGGCGCTTCTTTCGCTACCTCGTTCAAAACGAACAGCTAACCACTGATCCGATGACGGAGATTCGTTCGCCCAAGCAGGGGCAGCATTTACCTGCCGTCCTGACCGTTGATGAAGTAACGGCATTATTAGATGCGCCAGATACGACCACCAAATACGGCATTCGGGACCGCACGATTCTTGAAGTCATGTATGCGACTGGTTTACGGGTGAGTGAACTGGTGCATTTAAAGATGAGCGACCTACACTTGGATATGGGGCTAATTCAGACCATTGGGAAGGGAAACAAGGAACGCATCATGCCAATCGGCGATGTTGCGATTGACTGGATCGATCGATACCTCAATGAGAGTCGGCCGAAGCTGTTAAAACAGCGACAGTCGCCCTACTTGTTTCTAAACGCTCATGGTAGTGGCTTGAGTCGGCAAAGTATTTGGCAAAAGATTCAGCAGTACGTTAGCGTTGCGGGAATCTCCAAGCACGTGACGCCACATACGTTGCGGCACTCATTTGCGACCCACATTTTAGAAAATGGAGCGGATCTGCGAATCGTTCAGGAGCTGCTGGGACACTCGGATATTTCGACAACTCAAATTTATACGCATATTTCAAAGCAACGCCTAACAGCGGTTTACCGCAAAGCCCACCCACGGGCCTAGGCGTTAATTAACGGGAGGCAGCAGGGTGTTATTAAAGTACCGGACAGATTATGAAAAAGTAGCGATGGGCTTGCTGTCGTTCGTTCCTACGTTGAAGAAGATCGACCGGCTGCAGGCTGAACTGCAGTGGTATCAAGAAAGTGATCAGCGACAACTGCTGCTGTGGAAGGACCTGAATCAGGACTTTTCCGGCATCGTTGGCGTGGAATTTCGACCCGGATTCGTGATCGTTGAACTGATTGCGTTGACCCCAGCCGTTCGTGAT
Source organism: Secundilactobacillus muriivasis (assembly GCF_054785195.1). Taxonomy (NCBI): domain Bacteria; kingdom Bacillati; phylum Bacillota; class Bacilli; order Lactobacillales; family Lactobacillaceae; genus Secundilactobacillus; species Secundilactobacillus muriivasis. The sequence goes on from NZ_BAABMI010000025.1 coordinate 14,415, forward strand.
ACCAATCAAACCACGACAATTTTAGACGAATTAGCGGATATGTATCCGGATGATAAATTAATGGGCACCTTAGCCACGACTAAGGTGATTGCCAAATGGGAGCGTGCGCATGACGGAAAATGAATCAGTTGAATCAGCCCAACCGGTCATTCACATTCAAAATTTTGACGGCCCGTTAGACCTGTTGCTTCAGCTGATCAAGTCTCAGGATATTGAACTCGTTGATATTCCAATTGTTCAAATCACGGATCAGTACATGACGGCGTTGCGGCAAATGCAGGCGCATCAACTCGACGTGGCCGGTGATTACTTTGTGATGGCGGCAACCTTGATGAAGATGAAGGCCAAGCTTTTGTTGCCGGCAACGGAAGTCTCGTTAACGGATGAAGAGGATGAACCATCGCTAGAAGAAATGCAGTCGGATCTGGTTGCCCAGTTGATGCTGTATCAACGCTTTAAGCAGGCGGCTAGCTGGTTTAAGCAACAGGCGCTGTCACGCCAGCAGTTTTATAACCGGCCGGCAATGGCGATTCCACCTGAGATTCAGATGGGAAAATTGGCACCGGGCATTACGGTGACGCAGTTAAGGTCAGCCTTAGTAGGCTTGTCACAACAACGGCAACCCGACTTACCAATGCGGCTGATCAACAGTGAGCAGTACACAGTCAAAACGCAAATTAAAAAAATTCGGTTCCGGTTGAGTCAAATTCGTGCTACGGTCACCTTTGGCCAGTTATTTGATCAAAAACCGAACCGCGAAGAAGTGGTCACGACCTTTTTAGCGTTGTTAGAAATGACCAAGCAACACGAAATTGCCTTGGATCAGCCAACGCGGGTCATGCCCATTTCAGTGAAAAAAGCAAAAATAGGTGACGAAAAATGACGAAGGTTCAAGAATTAGAAGCGTTACTCTTTGTCAGCGGTGACGAAGGCATTACCGTTAAGGAGTTAGCAACGTTGACTGGTTCAATGGTCCCGGCCGTTGTCCAATCGCTGGCAAAGTTGAATGATAAATACACTCAGGATAGTGACTGCGCGTTAGTCGTCTTGAAGAGCGGCGATACGGTTCGCTTGGCAACCAAGGCTGAGTTAGCGCCAACGGTCAGTCGGTATTTTGAAGCCCCTAGTTCGACTGGGCTATCGCAAGCGTCACTTGAAGTGCTGGCAATCATTGCTTACAATCAGCCGATTACCCGAATCGGAGTTGATGAGATTCGAGGGGTTCAAAGTTCAGGCACGCTCAACAAACTGATTTTACGCCAGTTGGTTGAACCAGCCGGTCGGCGTAAGGGTCCTGGCCGGCCTAAGTTATACAAAACCACCGACTACTTCATGGACTACTTCGGCCTGCATCAGTTATCAGATTTACCACCATTACCGGAAGCTGATACTGAGGATGATGCAGAAGCAGATACTGATCTTTTCTTACAGCAATTTAACGCGTCATTTAAACAAACGGAGGACGATTAACAATATGGAACGATTACAAAAAGTGCTGGCACACGCTGGGGTAGCCTCACGGCGGGGTTCAGAAACCCTGATCAGCGAAGGACACGTAAAGGTTAACGGTGAAACGGTAACCACGTTAGGCACGAAGGTCACGCATCACGACCACATTACGGTCGATGAGATGCCGATCCAATTGGAAATGCCCGTGTACTTGCTGATGAACAAGCCGCGGCAAGCAGTGTCGACGGTTCACGATGATAAGAAGCGGCGCACGGTGATCGACTTACTAGACGAAGACGTTAAGGAACGTGTTTACCCGGTTGGTCGGTTGGATTACGATACCACGGGACTCTTGTTGTTAACCAACGACGGCGAACTGGCCAACCAACTGACCCATCCTAAGTATGAAGTTGAAAAAACATATATTGCGAAGGTTCAGGGCATCCCAACCAACGACGAATTAAAAACGTTGCGTAAGGGTGTTAAGGTTGAGGGCCGGGTAACTGCGCCTGCTAAGTCTAAGTTAGTATCTAGCGACCACAACAAAAAGACGGCCATCGTTTCCTTAACGATCCACGAAGGTAAGAACCACCAAGTTAAGAAGATGTTACAAGCAGTTGGCCACCCCGTGATGAAGCTGAAGCGTGAATCCTACGCCTTCTTAACCTTGAAGGGCGTTCAACCAGGTGAATACCGCCACTTGACGCCGGAAGAAGTTAAGCAGTTGAAGAAACGGGTTAAATTAGATTAATTTATTAGAGCCACCGGTTGTTTAACCGGTGGTTTTTGTTTGTACTTGTGCCCAGCGTAAGTATTGGGTGCGATTCGGGTGTCGGCTGTTTGTCGTCGCTTTGCTCGCCAAAGCCGCATGAAAACCGGCGTTCTCAGACTACAAAATTCGGCGCAACTTTGGCTGCTATTTTCAGGGTTCCTGAAGTTGTAGAAACTTGTCAACCACGCGCTTTCTGGCCACCACGCCGAATGGCCAGATAGGCTTCTGACTTCGTCGAGTCGTGCTGCGCGAGACTGAGAGCTGCATGCAAGGTAACATCGGTAAACCCGCCAGACCCGGGCGCCTTCACCGATGTTACCTTGCACACTGCTCTCAACCCATCTCGCTCCGCACACTAAGCGATAGTAACTAATACTATTAAGCTTGCATTCCACCCTTCAACCGGTTACAATTAGTTCGTAAATTAAATAACATGGTTCATCTTCAGGGCAGGGTGTAATTCCCGACCGGCGGTATAGTCCGCGACCTACTCCATGAGTAGTTGATTCGGTGCAACTCCGAAACCGACAGTTAAAGTCTGGTATAAAGAAGATTTAGCTAATTCCGGATAAGCGTATATAGCTGAGTCGTTTTCACCTTGAAGTGAAGAGACTCAGCTTTTTGTGTACGCTTTCATTGAAGATGGCCAGTGTTTGGGAGGACTTATCAATGGAACACAGTCAAACGTTTAGTATTCGCCAAGTGGTGATTATGTCATTATTTGCTGGTATTTCGTTCTTGCTTATGTTTGTAGCTTTCCCCATTCTACCGTTTGTGTCATACATGAAAGTTGATTTTTCGGATATTCCGATACTACTTGGCATGATCATGTTTGGACCGGTCGGGGGCATCTTGATTGCAGCAATTAAGGGGTTGCTGTACTGGTTATTGACCGGGGTGGACATTGCCAACTTTATCGGCGTAGCGGCGTCGTTTATCGCTTCAGTTAGCTTCTTGCTTCCCATCTACGCTGTTTTAAAACGGATGAGCAACCGGCGACTAGTCACGCGTCTAATTTGGAGTGTGGTTGCAGGGACCATTTCCCTGACGGTGGTATTAGCATTACTCAACTGGTTAGTGCTGATTCCGTTGTACATGACGGTATTAGGTATGAAAATCACGATGCCGCTGTCTCAGATGGTTTTACTGGGAGTTGTTCCTTTCAACTTGATCAAAGGAATTCTGGTCGGAATCGTGTTCGTGTTGATTGCTGATCGGATGCAGCATTTCTTACGGCAACAATCTGATTTACTTTAAAATTAAAGTTTGATAAATAATGAAGCTGTCTAGGATCAACTAGACAGCTTTTTACGTATCTGGCACAATAGGAGAGTAAGTGAGGTTTGACGTAAAGGTGGTCACAAGATGGATGAAGAACAGTTAATCGAATGGTTATCACCAACTGTGGCTCGGCGATTACGAGTCGTCGAAAATGTGTTGGTGGGGAAACGCTCTGTATCGACCCTTTATTGGGGCATGCGGTATCAGCGATTAGATTGGCTGGGTTACGACCGACAAGTGACCCGTCAGAAAATGGATCAAGCGGTTGCTTCACTAGTTGATCAGCAATTAATCACGGTGACCGATAATCAAGCTAGGTTAACGCCAACCGGACAAACCACCCAAGCAACGCTATTGACAACCCGTTATCAACCGCAGGCGTTTAAAATTCGCTTGACGGTGGACGTGGCAACCTTTTGGCAGCGACTACTATTGGTGGTTCAAGTGGTGTCAGAAGCCAGTTATCAAGAGCGACACTATTATCCGCTTCAAATGCCATGGGCGGTTAAGCAGTTTGTTAAACGTTGGTATCAACGTTACCGAACAACGAATCTGAGCACTGAGTTTCAAACGACCCTTGAGCAATTCCTGGGGACGCAAGATGACCAGCTAGCCGTGATTTTCAGTCAATCGTTAAGTGGTCATGAGCAACCGGGAACGACGCTCGCACAATTGACCAGGCTCACTGGCCGGACACCGGCTGAGTTGATGCGAATTCGGGTGGACTTAACGTGTCTGTTCGTTCAATGGTTGCAACAACCAACGATCAACGCTTCGTCAGCGGTGGTGGCGTTACTTGCCGGGCTTGAACAATCGCCGGTGAGTCAGAGTGCGTTAGAAACGTTATCGGCGTTTAATCAAGGGGTCCAATTGGCTGAAATCAGTCAAAAACGACGACTGAAACCCAGTACGGTTCGCGAACATCTACTCGAAGCCGCCATTTTTTTACCGGTGACCGCAGTTGATTATCAACGTGCGTTACCTGATGCATTGATGGCGACCATGACCACGCGATTTGAAGGGCAGGCACTTGATGACTGGCAGTTTGATCAGGTGAGTGACCTTCAGTTGGAATTTTGGCAATTTCGATTATTTGAGATTTTAAGGAGCAAGGTGGCAAATGACGGTTGAACAACGGTTAACGCAGCTATTAGCCCAACACTTTGGGTTTGAAACGTTTCGGCCGGGGCAATTAGAAGCGCTAACGGCACTCTGCGCGGGTCAAAATACCTTAGCGCTCTTACCAACCGGTGCTGGTAAAACGCTGATTTACGAATTATACGGGTACTATGCGGAACGGTTAGTGGTAGTGGTTTCACCGCTGATCTCATTGATGCAAGATCAGGTCGCAACCATGGCCGTTCATGGCGAAAAACACGCGGCTGCCCTGACTTCAGTGATGAGTTACGGTGAACGCCAGTGGGTGTTAACGCACCTTAATCAGTATCGCTACCTATTTGTATCACCAGAAATGCTGAGTCAATCAGCAGTATTGACGGCAATTAAACGCTGTGATCCCGGTTTACTGGTAGTTGATGAAGCACACTGCATCTCAACTTGGGGCCCTGATTTTCGACCCGAATACCTGCTGTTAGGGGCGATTCGAAAACGGTTGGGTGCACCGCTAACGCTGATGACAACCGCGACGGCAACGGCAAACGTTAAGCAAGATATTTTACAGAAACTAGCGATTACTGATCCAGCGGTCGTTGCCTTACCAGTTGATCGAGACAACATTTTTTTAACGGTTAAAACCGTCGACAATCAGGCCGAAAAGGATGAACAACTGGTGTCGCTTGTCGCGGCGCTTCAAAAACCGGGAGTGATTTATTTTTCCAGTAAGCAAAAGGCCGATGAGATGGCGGTGACCTTGACGCAAAAGACGGGACGTGAGGTGGCGGCCTATCACGCTGATTTAGCACCTGAAGAACGCTTTAAAGTGCAACAACAATTCATGCAAGATCGCATTGATGTGATCTGTGCAACAAGCGCGTTTGGGATGGGCATCGATAAAAACAACGTCCGGTTTGTGATCCACTACCACTTACCGGGCGACCTCGAAAGTTACTGGCAAGAAATCGGTCGAGCGGGGCGCGATGGTCAGCAAAGTTTGGCTGTGCTCCTCTATCAACCTGGTGATGAACAGATTGCGGATTATTTAGGTCAAGCCAATTTACCGGAGCCGGATGAGATTCGATATTACTTTCAAGCAAAGCAACTAGCAGTGCCGGGGGATCAGCATGGTCAGTTGGTTCAGTTTTACCGGCAACACCATGCGCGTGTTGATCAAGTGTTACACTTGTTTGATGACCGACGACAACAGCGACAGCAAGCACTGCAACGGATGCTGGGGTACGTTCGGACGACGAGTTGTCGGCGCCAGTACATTCAGCGGTATTTTGACCAAACAGTTGGTGAAACGGTGACGCCTTGCTGTGACGTTGATGAACCGGCCTTAAGAATCGATGACCTTGGCTTATCAGCGAATGCGGAACCTGAGGTGGTAACGACAGTGGACTGGCGCGCGACGTTGGCACAGTTGTTCAATCATTGAGCTGGTTAATTTGGTGACGGCTCGGTCGGCTATTAAAAAAAAGTCCCAAATGGCCCTCACTATGGTACAATTCGTAATGAAAGTTTTTGAGGAGGTAAAGCGATGGGTCCAAAAAAAGATGAGCAATCATCAGAACCAAAACCTTGGGATCAATCATTTGCGGATGATCGTGATGATCAAGGCAACTTGTCCCGAACAAAACGGCACCGGCAAAATCACAATAACCGGCTGATCACAATCGTGTTAGTGGCCATTATTATCTTAATTGCAGTTGGTTCGCTAATTTACGGATTAGCGCGTCAAAGTGCGATGAACAAGCCGGAAACGTCTATGAGTGTGTCTTCGGATCAAACGAGCCAGTCAGTGAGTTCGAGCTCGAAGCACCGAAAAACCGCGGCAAAATCAGCGTCTAAAACTAGCGAGGCTAGTTCAGTGAAAAAGTCGGCGACGAGTAGTACGTCAACACACCGAAAGAAACAAACCTCGGCAGCATCGACGAGTTCTCAGACGACGTATTCGTCATCGACTGCGACGAGTCAAAGTACGCCTAGTACAGGTAGTAGCGCTTACAGCACATCGTCTAGCGCAACGAGTAGTACAACGTCATCGTCCAAGTCGAGTGGCAGTAAGTACGCCACGGTTGGTTCAGGTCAAGGCTTATATCGGGTGGCTGTGAACAACGGGATTTCGGTTGAAAAACTGAAGCAGTTGAACGGGTTATCTGATGGCGCAACGTTGGCACCGGGACAAAAGTTACGGGTCAAATAAATGGTGGTTGAGGTAGGAGAGTAATCGTGAAAAAAGAGTTACAAGTTGCAATTGATGGACCAGCATCTGCTGGTAAAAGTACCGTTGCTAAAAAAGTGGCTAGTCGGTTTCAGTATATTTACTGTGATACTGGGGCCATGTATCGAACCGTCACGTTAAAAGCGATGCGGACAAACGTTGCTTTAGATGATGCAGCGGCGTTGGCCGCGATGCTAACGGACACGACGATTGAATTTAAGCCAGGAACTCCTGAACAATTGGTGTTCTTAGATGGTGAAGAAGTCACCATGGCGATTCGGCAGCCGGACGTCACGAACAACGTGTCGACCGTTGCCGCTCAGGGGACGGTTCGAGAAGATCTAACGAACCGTCAACGTGAGATTGCTGCCGCTGGCGGTATCGTGATGGACGGTCGTGATATCGGTACTTCGGTGTTACCAGACGCCGAAGTGAAGATTTTTATGGTTGCCAGTGTTGAGGAACGCGCACAGCGTCGATTTAAGGATAATGCCCAAAAAGGGATCAGTACGCCAATCGATGTTTTACGTCAAGAAATTGAAACGCGGGATCACAAGGACTCCACGCGGGCCATTTCACCACTGACTCAAGCAGCCGATGCGGTCCTTTTGGATACAACATCGTTGTCAATTGACCAAGTTGTTGATAAAATTAGTGCGATAATTGAACAAAAACGTCGAGAATTGTAATTAAAAGTGTCCTTGCACTGGTATTATGAACAGTTTTCGGATAAAATATATATTAGAGTTGTCGCAAGGAGGAAAAGTTCGTATGAGTGAAAACAATGTAAATGAGAACAACGATTTATTGAATGCTTTAAATAGCATCGAAACGGTGAATGTCGGTGACGTGGTTAAGGGTGAAGTCTTGGCCATTGATGATGACAAACAAGCCATCGTTGGTATCGAAGGAACTGGGATTGAAGGGGTCGTTCCACAAAAGGAATTATCAACGAAGCCAGTTGCTGATATTAAGGACGTTGTCAAGGTTGGCGACACCCTTGATTTAGTTGTGATTTCAAGAATCGGTAACGATAAGGAAGGCGGAAGCTACCTGTTATCTGTTCGTCGTTTGGAAGCCCGTAAGGTTTGGGACGACATCCAAAAGAAGTTCGAAGCTGGTGAAAACATCGAAGCCCCTGTTACCCAAGTGGTTAAGGGTGGCTTAGTTGTTGATGCTGGTGTTCGTGGCTTCGTACCTGCTTCAATGATCAGCGATCACTTCGTTGAAGATTTGAACCAGTTCAAGGGTCAAACGTTAACGTTCAAGATTATCGAAATTGAACCTAGCGAAAACCGTCTGATCTTGTCACACCGTGCCTTGGTTGAACAAGAAAAGGCTGCTAAGCGCGAAGAAGTTTTGGCTACGATTCAAGCCGGCGATACCCTTGACGGTAAAGTGGCTCGTTTGACTAACTTCGGGGCCTTCGTTGACCTCGGCGGCGTTGATGGTTTGGTTCACGTTTCAGAAATTGCTTACGAACGTGTTGAAAAGCCAGCTGACGTCTTAAAAGTTGGCCAAGACGTGAAGGTTAAGGTCTTATCAGTTGATCCTGATCGCGACCGGATTTCATTGTCAATCAAGCAAACCTTACCAGAACCTTGGGATGGGATTGAAGAAAAGGCACCTGAAGGCGCAGTCCTTGAAGGTACTGTTAAGCGTTTGACGAGCTTTGGGGCCTTCGTTGAAGTCTTCCCTGGCGTTGAAGGTTTAGTTCACATTTCTCAAATCGCCCATGAACACATCGCGACACCAAACGATGTTTTGAAGACTGGCGAAAAGGTTCAAGTTAAAGTCTTAGAAGTTCACCCAGATGCACACCGGTTGGCATTGTCAATCAAGGCATTGAAGGAAAAGCCAGCAACGGCTGACGAACCTAAGCACGAAGCACCAAAGCACCGTGAAGCAGCACCTACCACCATGTCAACTGACGATGATGACGCTGGCTTTACGTTAGGCGACTTAATTGGCGATCAATTAAAGAATGCCGGTAAAGATAACGACTAAGGACTGAGTTCTGGTCATAATGAGTTTCAAAACAGGTTGGGACGAACGTTGATTCGCGCCAACCTGTTTTGTTTTGTTAAGCAGTTTATTTGAAAAGAGGGATGTTTTATGAGTATGCCAACGATTGCGATTGTTGGCCGGCCAAACGTCGGTAAATCCACGATTTTTAACCGGATTGCCGGTGACCGGATTTCGATTGTCGAAGATACGCCTGGGGTTACCCGGGATCGGATCTACACCCACGGTGAATGGCTGGGAACAACGTTTAGTCTGATTGACACAGGCGGGATCGATGTTGGGGATGAGCCGTTTTTAAAGCAGATCACCCAACAAGCTGAAGTGGCGATTGACGAAGCTGACGTCATTGTGTTTGTGGTCAGTGTTCGTGAAGGCGTAACCGATGCGGATGAAAAAGTCGCTCAGATTCTGTACAAGGCGAATAAGCCGGTTGTGTTAGCAGTCAATAAGGCGGATAACCCAGAGCTTCGTCAAGAAATTTACGACTTCTATTCACTTGGTTTTGGCGATCCTTACCCAATCTCTGGTTCCCATGGTTTAGGACTTGGGGATTTACTGGATGCCGTGATTAAAGCCTTTCCTGATAAAGATGGTGAGGCTGAAGATGATAGTATCCGGTTTAGTTTGATCGGTCGACCAAACGTTGGGAAGTCATCACTGGTCAACGCCCTTTTAGGTGAAGACCGGGTGATCGTATCTGACATTGCTGGGACGACCCGGGATGCGATTGATACCAAGTTTGTGGACGAAACCGGTGCTGAATTCACGATGGTGGATACCGCCGGAATTCGGAAGCGTGGGAAGGTTTATGAAAACACCGAGCGCTACAGTGTGATGCGGGCGATGAAGGCCATCGACAACTCCGACGTTGTGTTGTTTGTGTTGAACGCCGAGGAAGGTATTCGTGAACAAGATAAGCGGGTTGCCGGTTACGCCCATGAAGCTGGCCGGGGGATCATCATCGTGGTTAACAAGTGGGATGCGTTGAAGAAAAACAACCAAACCCTGCACGATTTTGAAATTCACGTTCGCGAAGAATTCCAATACCTCGCTTATGCGCCAATGATTTTCGTTTCCGCGAAGACCCATCAACGACTGGGTGAACTCCCAGCCTTGATCAAGACGGTGGCAACCAACCACGAAAAGCGGGTTCAATCAGCAACCTTAAATGACGTAATCATGGACGCAATTGCGATGAATCCAACACCAAACGTTAATGGGAAGCGACTTCGGGTTTACTATGCGACCCAAGTTGCCGTTCAGCCACCAACTTTTGTGATTTTCGTCAATGATCCGGACCTGATGCACTTTTCTTATGAGCGTTATTTGGAAAATCAGATTCGCGAACACTTCGATTTTACGGGGACCCCGATCCACATTATCGAACGTCGTCGTAAGTAGTTGAAACCATTGATAGACGGGCGATGGAAGCCTTTTTTGAGAATTTAGTTAAAAAAAGGGTGAAATCACCGATTTATTCAGTATCAAACGCTAAAAAGCCTTGCTATGAAAGGCTTTCTGTGCTATCTTTGATACAGAAATGATGCGGACTCCCGTTATTATTTCATAGCTTGATTCACTTAATGATCAGCTAGATGAGATGATCATGTTACTCATCATAATTCATCCAAGGAGGTGAATCATTCATGGCAAATAAAGCACAACTCGTTAACGATGTCGCTGCTGCAACCGGCTTAACTAAGAAGGATGCAACTGCAGCGGTTGATGCAGTATTTGATTCAGTTCAAGCAACTTTGGCTAAGGGCGAAAAGGTTCAATTAATCGGCTTTGGTAACTTCGAAGTTCGCGAACGGGCAGCTCGTAAGGGTCGCAACCCACAAACGGGCGACGAAATTCAAATTCCTGCAAGCAAAGTACCAGCATTCAAGCCTGGTAAAGCTTTGAAGGATGCTGTTAAATAATTTTATTTAATGGTGAGCCAATCCGGTTAATTCGGGTTGGTTTTTTTTGTAGAGTGTGGAGAGAGGCGTTTAGGGACTGGAGCCTAAGGGACTTCCACCAGAATCCCCGGTTTTTGGGAATTGTGGTGGAAGTCCCTTAGGTGCAAGTCCCTGCCTCTCGGAACACGTTTAGTCTCGAGGACAGAAACGAGTAGCGTGTGGAATAAAGCGGGTTGAAGTCGGAAACTAAGGCAACACTGTCAAAAGTCGTGCTTTAGGTACCACTTGGTTTTTCGAAACACGTTTCGGCATGGTAGTCGCAAAAACAGTAGTGAACATAGACTGGGACAGGGTTCAATACAATGCCCTAAATTAGTTATTCATTAATCACCGTAACGGTAAACCGTTAAACGAACTACTTGAATAGCAACGTCCACCACCAGCCCCAAACAAATAACTTGGTTTCGCCCCAAAACTATGCTAACGTTAACAGTTGCGATTAATTTGATCATGGAGGACAACAATGAGCTATTCACAAACAGCGTTGGATGCGTTACAGCGTGGGCAACTCGATGAGTTTAAAAAGGCCTACGCCAGTGCATTGCGACATGATGATGACGATATGTTATACAGCTTAGCCGAGGAACTGTATTCACTTGGTTTTTTAAATCAAGCGCGGCGAATTTATGAAAAATTACTTGAACGGTACCCTGAAGAAGATGATATTCGGGTTGATTTAGCCGATGTGTTACTTGAAGATGATCAAAATGATAAGGCATTGACCTTGTTAAATCAGGTTAAATCGGATTCGCCGGCGTACGTTCGGGCGTTGATGGTTGCTGCTGACCTTTATCAGACTCAGGAACTGTTTGAAGTGAGTGAACAAAAATTACTGGAAGCCCGGCAACTTGAACCTGAAGAACCCGCCATTGAATTTGCGTTAGCGGAGCTTTACTTTACAATGCGTGAATTTCGGAAGGCGATTGCGCTGTACCTCGACTTGATCAAGCAAGGGATCACCCAATTAAGTGCAGTGAACTTGGTTGAACGGCTAGGGGTGGCGTACGCCAATGCGGGTCGCTTTGAGCAAGCCATTGGGTATTTAAAACAAATTCACCCGGGTGACATGACGCCGGATGTGAAATTTGAAACCGGCTTTACCTACCTACAACTCAAGGATTATAAACCAGCCATTGATCTGTTGACTGAATTAAAGGAAAGTGACCCGCACTATACCAGCTTGTATCCGTACCTTGGTCAAGCACTGGTCGCTGAAAATCAATTAGAAGACGCTTTAAAGGTCCTTCAAGAAGGCTTGGGCGTCGATCAGTATAATGAAAAACTCTGGGCTTACGCAGCCGATATTGCGGCCAGATTAGAGGATGAAGATCTGACTGAGTCCTACCTGAAAAAAGGCAATGAGCTGGATGCCGATGATTTAGATATTGTGATCAAGCTCTCTAACCTTTACGTCAAGCAGGGGCGCTGGCAAGATGTGATTGATTTCTTAACGGGTTACGTTAAGGAAGATAACACTGATCCGCAAATTTATTGGAATTTGGCAGTTGCGTACGTGCAAACGGAACAACTTGAACTTGCGCAACGCTACTATCAAGCGGCGCTACCATACTTTATGGATCAGGCTGATTTCTTGAAACCGGCCGTGTACTTCTTTAGAGAAATGGGCGATCGTGAAACAGCCATGAAACTATTGCGGGCTTACGTGAAAGTGGTCCCGGATGATGCTGAGATGGCATTGATGTTGGAAAATGAAGAGTTAATGGACTAAAGTCCGATATATTCAGACAAAAAAGCAGCCCCGTAAATCCTCAAAAATGAGATTTACGGGGCTGCTTTATGTTAAGCCGTAGTTTATAAATGATGGCTTAAAGGGGCTTAGTCTTCAGGATTAGCCCAAATTTCCTTAATTTTACCTTCAATTTCAGGTTGAATCTCGGGATGTTCTTCTAGGTAACGCATTGAGTTGGTTTTTCCTTGGCCGATATGTTCACCGTTGTAGGAATACCATGCGCCAGACTTTTTGATCACGTCATTTTCAACTGCTAAATTAAGCAAGTCTGAGATCCGAGAGAGGCCTTTACCAAAGACGTTTTCAACTTCGATCCGCTTGAAAGGTGCGGCAACTTTATTCTTGGTGACCTTAATTTTGGTCAGTTTCCCGGTAACGACCATCTTATCACCAGAACCTTCTTTAACTTGTTCGTTGCCGAAGACTTCCATTCGAATCGATGAGTAGAACTTAAGTGCTCGACCACCAGGAGTGACTTCAGGATTCCCAAACATCACACCGACTTTTTCACGCAATTGGTTGATGAAAATCATGGTACAGTTGTTTTTGTTGACGGCACCGGATAGTTTACGCAACGCCTGTGACATTAAACGGGCTTGCAACCCAACGTGGGCGTCACCCATTTCGCCTTCAATTTCGGCTTTAGGCACCAAGGCGGCAACTGAATCCACAACGATCAGGTCAACGGCGGCACTGGAGGCCAAGGCATCGGCAATTTCGAGGGCTTGTTCACCGGTATCGGGTTGTGACAAAAGTAATTTGTCTAGGTCAACACCAAGGGCCTTCGTGTAAACGGGATCCATGGCGTTTTCAGCATCAATGTAGGCAACGGTACCGCCATCATGTTGCATCTGAGCAACGGCCGCCAAGGCAAGGGTAGTCTTACCAGAAGATTCTTGACCATAGATTTCAATGATTCGTCCCTTAGGATAACCGCCGCCAATGGCATGATCCAGGGACATTAAACCGGTGGAGAAGCGTTGTACTTCGGTTAGGGGACTGTCACCCATCCGCATGACAGCGCCTTTTCCGAAATTCTTTTCAATTTTACTCAGTGCCTTGTCTAATTCTGCTTGACGCGCTTTTTGATCTTCAGTTTGGGCTTTAGTAGGTTGTTTTACTTTATCTGAACCGATGGGTTGATATGCCATAATAGTTTGTAACCTCCATGAGTTTTAACGAACGTTTGTTCTCTGAGTATCTAGCATACCATGATTTGAGGGGAATGCAAAGCAAACGAGCTAAATAATCGAACCTACGTTTGAATAGGTGGCTAAAACGCAGGTATGACGGGCAATTCAGCTAACCTAAAAAGATGATGAGACGGGAAAGTTACTTAGCACGACGAACGATAGCTCAAAAAATGGTTAAATTGGAAGTGATTAAAAATGAAATCAGGGCTTTGAGGCGTAGATGCGAGTGGAAAAATCTAGTAATAAATAAAAAGTTACTTTAACTTAATGACAAAAACAAAAAAACACCCAATCAATGCGGGCGTTTGAAAAAACTCTTAGTTGGTCGGGCGTAGGTAAACACTTCACCACTGGCTTCATTCACATCAAAAATCGTCATAAAAGCTTGTTTATCATGGTCATTCACAATCATCTGAAGATCATGTAATTCACTTGGACTAACAACGACATAGAGAATGGGGCGATCCTGGTGCGAATAGCCACCCTGACCATTAATGATGCTGACCCCGCGTTCCAGACTGGTCATCACGTCATCGATAATGGCTTGATAGTCGTTGCTGATGATCAACACGCCTTTAGCAGCGTAAGTACCGCTTAAAATAAAGTTGACTAATCGCGAGAATACGTAGGCACAAAGTAGCGTGTAGGCCATATGTGAAATATCGATGTAAACCAGTGAAGCAAACAAAACCACGACATCCAACCAGAGTAGCGTCTGACCCATTGGGATGCCACGGAACCGTTCAAGAATTCGCGCAATAATATCCGTGCCGCCGGTGGTACCACCAAATCGATACAAAAGGCCACTTCCGGCTCCACCAGTAATTCCCGCAGCTAAGGCAGCCAAGAACAAATCATGGTGGAGATCAATACTAACCGGCACCCGTTGCCAGATCCACAGGAACGCGGCTAACATTATCGTGCCATATAAGGTATAAATAATCGTGCGACGTCCGAGAAAATGGTAACCGATCCAAATCAACGGAATATTAATGATGATCGTCGCATAGGCGGGGTCAATGTGAAATAGGGCTCTCAAAATCAGTGTGACTCCACTAATGCCACCATCAGCAAGCTGGTTAGCAATGTTGAAAACGACCAACGCAAATGCGTACGCTGCACACCCAATGGTAATCATTAATAAATCCAATAATCGAATCCGTTCCTCAGTAGCTGAATGTGTCATACAACCACTCCCTTCAAGTCCAATACCCTCGATCAACGACCTTTAAAGTGGCCGTTTTAATGCGAATTCTAGGCTTAACATCATCATAACAGATTATCAGTTACGGCCGCAATGTTACCGTTTGCAATCAGTCAGATACTTCTCTCAACGTGATGGCTATGTTAAACTAGTAAGGAATTTGAAAGGGCGAATTTAACGATGAGAATTGAAACTTTACCTGAAGAGTTTTTAACAGCACGACCAATTATTGATACCATTGAGGCGGCTGGGTTTGAAGCCTATTACGTTGGCGGATCCGTACGTGATACCTTATTGGGCCTACCCATTCATGATGTCGATATTGCAACCAGTGCGTACCCCGAAGAAGTGAAGGGGCTATTTAAGCGGACCGTTGATACGGGCATTGAACACGGTACGGTCATGATTTTGGATCACGGTACCGGTTACGAGACGACAACGTTTCGAACGGAATCAGGGTACCAAGATTATCGGCGACCGGATGCGGTTCAATTCGTGCGGTCGTTAAAGGAAGATTTGAAACGGCGTGATTTTACGATCAATGCGTTGGCGTTGAAGACGGACGGCACCGTGATCGATTATTTTGATGGGTTACATGATTTGGAATTACACCAGATTCGCGCGGTGGGTAATCCGGAAGATCGGTTTAATGAAGACGCCTTGCGGATGATGCGCGCGGTGCGGTTTGCTAGTCAGCTCAATTTTAAAATTGATGATCAAACCGTTGCGGGAATCGCGCACCACGGTCAACTTTTAACTAAAATTGCGGTGGAACGAATTCACGTTGAATTTGTGAAATTGCTTCAAGGTCAGTGGCCGGCGAAGGGGTTAAACGTGTTCTTGGAAACGGGATTATACCAGTACTGTCCAGGCTTTGCTGACCAAAAAGCAGCGTTAGTGACACTTGCTGAACATCTCAAAACGGGACTCAGCAACGAAACGGCCGTGTGGACCGCGATTGCGACGGCCTTTCAGTTATCAACCAGCCAACTTGGCAAGTTATTGAAGAGCTGGAAGAGTGCCAATCAGTTGATTACGGACTCACAGACGGCCTTAACCGCGGTGCAAGCAATCTTGGCCAATCAGGTTGATGATTGGTTGCTCTACCAAACCGGATCAGCGTTAATTGGTATCGCCAATGAAGTTGCCCAGGTTTTTGAACCAGCGCACTACGAAACAAGTGCCTTGCAACAACAATATGACCAATTACCAATTAAAACTAAAAAAGCCCTTCAAGTTACTGGACAAGATCTGATGCAGGCTGGAATCAAACCAGGTCCTGATTTAGGGAAGAGTTTACAGTACCTTGAACGACAGGTTGTCACGGGACAAGTCGCTAATGAATCAGCAACCCTCGTGGCGGCAGCCTTAGCGTATTTAAATTAAACATAGAAAGCGTGACACGATGCAAACTTTACGAGCAGAAAATTTGACGCGGACATACGGTGAAAAGACACTGTTTGACCAAATCAGCTTTATTATCAACGAAAATGACCGAATCGGCCTGATTGGGACGAACGGGAGTGGGAAAACGTCGTTACTCAATACCTTGGCGGGACTAAGCCAGTATACCGGTGACGTGATTACACCAAATGACTACAGCATTGCGTACCTGAAACAAGAACCTGAATTTGATGACCAACAAACGGTGATGGACGCGGTGTTTGCGGGTTCTCAAAAAGTATTTAAGATCATCCGTTACTACGAAGCAACTTTGGCCGCCTACAGTGATGATCCCGAAAATGAAAAGAAGCAGCAACAGTACATGGCCGCCGAAGCTCAAATGAACGAAGCAGATGCGTGGAACGCTGAAAGTGACGTCAAAACGATTTTGACGCAACTACACATTACCGATTTAAACCAAACGATGGGGACTTTGTCTGGTGGTCAACGCAAGCGGGTCGGCTTGGCGCAAGTATTGATTCAGGCACCAGACTTATTGCTGTTAGACGAACCTACCAACCATTTGGACTTTGATTCTATTGATTGGTTGCAAAACTATCTGGCTAACTACAAGGGCGCGTTGCTTGTTGTTACCCATGACCGGTACTTCTTGGATCAAGTTGCGAACCACATCTGGGAACTATCCTTTGGCCGGTTATTCAACTACGATGGTAACTACCAAGATTTCGTAGCACAAAAGGCTCAACGGGTTGAATTAGAGGCTGCTCAAGAACACAAACAACAGCAACTCTACAAACAAGAATTAGACTGGATGCGAGCGGGTGCTCACGCCCGGTCAACCAAGCAACAGGCTCGAATTAACCGGTTTAACGACTTAAAGGATAATTTGGGCACTCGACAGGTTGAACAAGATGTTGCCATCGACTTAGGTCAAACGCGGTTAGGTAAACAGGTTATTGAACTTAAGGACGCTAACTTGACACTGGACGATCACGCGATCCTCCGGGACTTTAACTTGCTGGTTCAGGCTGGCGATCGCATTGGCATTACCGGTGAAAATGGTGCCGGAAAGTCCTCACTGTTAAACGTGATGGCGGATAAGTTACCGTTAGACTCTGGGACGTTAACCATCGGTGAAACGGTTAAGTTAGCTTACTATACACAACGAACGGAACCGATTCCGGATGACAAGCGGATCATTAACTACCTGAGTGAAGTCGGCCACAATGTGCGTGATAAGGATGGCAATGCCATTTCGGTTTCTGAACTACTGGAGCAGTTCCTGTTTCCACGGTTTATGCACGGGACGCTGATCCGTAAATTATCCGGTGGTGAAAAGCGGCGGCTGTACTTGCTGAAGCTGTTGATGGAACAGCCAAATGTGTTGTTCCTAGATGAACCAACTAACGATTTGGACATTTCGACTTTGACGGTGCTTGAAGACTACGTTAGCCGGTTTAACGGCACCGTTATCACGGTTTCTCATGACCGGTATTTCTTGAATAAAGTTGCTGATAAATTACTGATCTTCAACGGCAACGCGCAGATCGATCGGTACAGCGGGATGTTTACCGATTACTTGGCTGATCACCAAACGGCGGTGAAAGAGACCAATAGTGCAGCAAAAGCTAAACCAAAGCAGGAAGCTGAGCCAGCTGAACCGGCTAAAAAAGAGAAAACGAAGCTCACGTATACGGAACAAAAAGAGTGGGAAACTATTGAAGACGAAATCGATGCGCTAGAAACCAAAAAGAGCGACCTCGAGGCACAGATGGCCGATAACGGTGACAATTATGGTAAACTAGCGACATTACAGGCTGACGTTGAAGCAACTGATCAGGCGCTTGATGAGAAGATGGCGCGTTGGGATTATTTGAGCCAGTATGCCGAAGACTAAGTCGAAATTTTAAGAGAAGAGAGAGGTTGTTACCATGTTAGAAGATGCTTACTTAAACTTGGCGCGTTATGTGTTAGAAAACGGCCACCGCAAGACCGACCGCACGGGAACCGGGACAATTAGTACCTTTGGTTACCAGATGCGGTTTGATTTAAGCGAGGGCTTTCCACTGTTAACGACCAAGAAGGTACCATTTGGTCTGATCAAGAGCGAACTGTTGTGGTTCTTACATGGTGATACCAATATTCAGTATCTCCTGAAACATCACAATCATATTTGGGACGAGTGGGCGTTTAAGAATTACGTGACCTCAGCTGATTATCACGGTCCTGACATGACCGATTTTGGGCGCCGGTCACTGGTAGATGACGACTTCAACCAGGCCTACAAGCAAGAAATGAATCAGTTTTGTGACCGAATCGTCAACGACGACCAATTTGCTGCCAAATACGGCACGTTAGGCAACGTTTACGGCGCTCAATGGCGCGCTTGGAAGACGAGTCAGGGTGATACGATCGACCAACTGAGCAACGTGATCGACCTGCTGAAGACGCACCCTGATTCTCGGCGGATGATCGTCTCAGCTTGGAATCCGGAAGACGTGCCTAGTATGGCGTTGCCACCATGTCACACAATGTTTCAATTCTACGTGGCAGATGGTAAGCTGAGTTGTCAGCTTTATCAACGCTCAGCTGATATTTTCCTAGGGGTGCCGTTTAACATTGCGAGTTACGCGTTGTTAACGTGCTTGATTGCTAAAGAAGTTGGGTTAGAACCTGGCGACTTCGTGCATACTTTGGGTGATGCCCATATTTACAGCAATCACATTAACCAAATCACCACTCAGCTTCAACGGACACCAGTTGAAGCACCACAACTGGTATTGAATCCGGATAAGACCAGCATCTTCGACTATGATATGACCGATATTAGTGTTACCAACTACCACCCAGCACCGGCCATTAAGGCGCCGGTCGCAGTTTAGGAGGCCGCGGATGATTTTTGTATGGGCAGAAGATCAGCAACACGGCATTGGGTATCAAGGCACCTTACCTTGGCACCTGCCAGCTGATTTAGCGTTCTTTAAGAAAACGACGACGGGCCACACCCTTGTATCCGGCAGTCGAACGTTTGCAAGTTACAAGAAGCCGTTACCTAACCGAAAACACGTGGTCCTCACAAACGACTGTGAGACGCCGTATCCGGATGATGTCGTGGTGCTTCATCACGTTGATGAGGTCTTGGCATACGAACGTGAGCATCCGGATGAAACGTTAATGATTAGTGGCGGGGCGCAGGTATTTGCGAGTTTACTGCCCTACGTCAAAACGTTGATTCGAACTCGCGTGGCACATACGTTTAAAGTTGACACTGTGATGCCAACGATCGATTACACGCAGTTTGAACTGGTTGATTCACAAGCGAGAGCGGCCGATGACCGTAATCCATATGAATTAACGTTTGAGCGGTGGGAGCGAAAGTGATGCGTTTGCATTCGTTTTGATTAAATAGCATTAAAAATAGGCATCTAAGGACTCTCGTCAGAGTGCTTAGATGCCTATTGTCTTAGTGAATTAAAGTCATGCGTATAACAAGACTGAAAAATACATCAAAATGGTCCCTAACAGCACAAACAAATGCCAAATCACGTGCCCGAACTTAATGCCCTTAAAAGAGTAGATCACCGCGCCTAACGTGAACGCGACGCCGCCTAACACTAGTAAGATAAAGCCGTGAATACCGAGGCCGTTGTACAAGGGTTTGAAACCTAGCACGCAAAACCAGCCCATGACCACGTAAATAATGGTCGACAACTTTTGGTATTTACCAAGCCAAAGGGACTTATAAATGACCCCCAAGATGGCCATCGCCCAGATAACCCCGAAGATGGTCCAACCCAAGGCGCCCTTGATGACGACCAGACAGTAGGGCGTGTAAGTGCCCGCAATCAGTAAATAAATCGCACAATGATCGAAAATCTGGAAGAGGTGGCTGGCTCTGGTGAACACCAGACTGTGAAAGAGTGTCGATGCCAAGTAAAAGATGACCAGTAGCGCACCATACAGCGAATAAGCAGTGATGCGCATGGCCCCGCCAAGTTGAACGCCGCGAATGATGAGCAAGACTAGCCCAGCGATACTTAGGCCAACGCCGATGCCGTGGGTAACGGCGTTTAACACCTCATTAACAATTTGGTAACGCCTGGATGGTTGTGCGGTATGTTGTGGTGATGATTGACTCAAGAAAAAGCCTCCATTCAGTGGCATCAGTTGGGGTTAAGCGCGTCATTAACCAACAGATGCCGTGAAATTGTTAGATTATTCGTGACAATTGTCCGGTAAAACAGCAATTAAGCCGTTAAGATGATGATTTGGAACGATTATCCGGTCGAATGTGAATGAAAGTCACCGCTAAATCTGCTATACTATTAGCGAATCGTTTTCATGTTACTGACTAATTGTAGCATGAAATTGACAACATTGGGTAAGAAAGCGTGGTTATAACCAATCATGGCAACTGTCAAAATTGTAACGGATTCTTCCGCCGGCTTAACCGACGAAGAAGTCGAAAAGTATCATATTACGATCGTCCCATTAACGGTCATGATCGATGATGTCGTTTACGTTGAACGACGAACCATCACCAACGAAGAGTTCATTGATAAAATGGAAAGTGCCAAAACTTTTCCTAAAACGAGTCAACCACCATTGGGTGACTTCATTAAGGTCTTCGATGACCTTGGTGCCGATGGCAGTCCAGTTGTGTGCTTGAACATGCTGGAGGCAATCAGTGGGACCGTTCATACTGCTGAACAAGCGGCGACGATTTCAAAATCGGATGTCACGGTGATTGATAGCCAAACAACCGACCGGGCACTGGCATTCCAGTGTATCGAAGCGGCGAAGTTAGCAGAAGCTGGCGCATCCGTTGACGAAATCGTTGCGATGACCAAGAAGGTGCAAGACAACACCCGGCTTTACATGGGTGTGATGACGCTGGATAACTTGGTCAAGGGTGGCCGAATCAACCGAATGACGGGGGCCATTTCGTCACTGCTGAACATCAAGATCGTGTTGCAGGTCGGTAACGGCGAACTTAACATCCGAACTAAGGGTCGGGGTGTTAAGACGATCGACCGGTATTTCGACAAAGTCTACGAGCAAATGGCGAAAACACCTAAGATCAAGGCAATCGGAATCTCTCACGTTAAGGCGACTGAGATGGTCAACAAGTTACTTGAACACTTGAAACCCCTGTTCCCAGATATTGATATCGTGGTTCGTGAAACGGTGCCGATCATTGCGTCACATGGTGGCCCAGGGGCCTTTGCGTTAATGTACTACTTTGACGATTAGGCCGTAATCAGTGTGAACGAACAAACTCAGTGACAACTCCGGATGGCTCGTACCTTAACCATCTGGAGTTTTTACTTATCTAAATGTTAAACTAGTAGCTAAAGGAGTGACAACATGCGACGAGGATTAAAATGGGTGGGCATCCTGATTGGCCTGCTGATCATTATCGGCGGAGGGCTCTGGTGGTTCCAGCAGCGAAATCAATCAACGACCTCGACAACCACGCATCACGTGACCCCAACTAAGTCAGTTCGAGTAGTTGCGGTTGGCGATTCGCTGACTCAGGGGATCGGCTATGCGGATGATCATCAGGGGTACTTGCCAATGCTCAAACAACAACTTGAAACGGATTACCGGGTCAAGGTGCGGACCCAAAACTTCGGCATCGGCGGTGAACGCAGTGATCAGATCGACAAACGAGTGACCCATAAAGCCCGCTTACGGTTAGCACTAAAACGTGCGGATGTGATTGCCGTGACGGTCGGGGGTAATGACCTGTTACAAAAACTGGAAAAGAATATCTTAGTTGATTCAAGCAGCCAATTAGCCGCCAAACTGGCGCCTGCTAAAGTGACGTATCAGCAAAAACTGACGCAATTGATTCAAGATATTCACCAAGTAAACCCTAAGG
>NZ_BAABMI010000026.1:0-66336 GCF_054785195.1 Secundilactobacillus muriivasis
TACAACCCGGTTTACGTTTACTTTTCAACGGCCACGATGATTACGGATGCGGTTGATCAGTGGAATCAGGTGAACCAAAAAGTGGCCAGTCAGGTCAACGGGACGCACTTTGTGACGATTAATCAGCAACTGAGTTACGGTCAGTACCAATCAGCATCCGCTCAAGCGAAATTGAAACGCGAAACTAAAAAAACCAACCAGCAATACGTTGATCCGGCGGAAGTAGAAAAACTACTGCAGGATCAAACTAGCGATGAAAAGAACGATTATTTATCGTCCCATGATCATTTTCACCCGAATAAGCAGGGCTATACAATCATGGCAAAGCAGTTGAAACAGGCAATCGGCCAGCACGTGAACTGGTCAACGCGCAATTAATGAGTAATGGAGGGGTATTTTGACAACACCAACAAGACAACAAACGCCTAAAAAACGGGGCGTTAATCCGTGGAAATGGGCGTTTATTACACTGGCAGCAATTTTGATCATTGGGTTTGGCTACTTAGCTATCCAAATGCTGCGGGCCGGTTCGGAGCAAGTTAAACCAGCCACCAGCACGCCAACGTCAGCGGCCAGCTTTAACGTCACCCTGAATAAGAAACAGTTAAACGCGATGGCGGCCTACTACTTGGATCAGTACCAGACCGAGAGTAAGCAAAAAGTCACTTACCAATTTGAAGTTAACGATGATGCGGTTTTGACCGGCCAAACCAAATTACTAGGCTTACCAGTCAATTTTGGGTTATCATTAACGCCAAAGGTTTTAGCGAACGGCAACGTTCAACTTAAAGCGAAAAAATTAGCCGTTGGTGAATTAAGTATTCCCGTTAAGGCCGTTATGAGTTATATTAAGGCTCAGTACAATCTGCCGAAGTGGGTGGACCTAGATGTGAAGCAAAAAACCATTACGATGGATCTGCACCGCTTCCGGACCAACGGCGTTCAGTATCGCGCCCAACAAATCGATATGTCGGGTGACGGCCACTTCGAATTTAAAGTGCTTGTCCCTAAGACCAAGTCGTAACCGTAAAGGAGTGTTGATATGCGACAAAGCTTTTACCAATTTTTAATGACTCAACGCAACCCAGAAGACTATGAACCCGTGGCGGAATTTGCGAACAACGCTTTTTACGACCAAGGGTTTCCCAAGCAAGAAACCCACTTTGATGAATTATCCAAATACCTGGAGGAAAACGCCCCATATTTACCATCGATGACCATTTTTGATGACGCTTGGGTGCTCTATCAGGCGCAGGATTAAGTGCAACGTATCTGAGTAACTAATCAAATACGTGCAAAAAAGGACTTCAATAAGCAGATCCAGAAACGGGTCTACTCATTGAAGTCCTTTTTCATTGAAAATAGTTGATAATTTTTTCCGGAGGGGTACGCTACTTAATAAAGGGGGGATCGCAATGAACTTAAAAAGAATCACGGTGACTGGATTGACGTTAGCGCTAGGACTTACTGGTTTGATGGGGACCGCTAACGCCGCAACTAATACCACTACTACGAGTCATTATCAACTCGTCACAAAAACGACAACAGTTGGTCGAGTAACCATTCCGGCTAATACCCGCGTTTATGTGATCTACTTTTCTAAGAAGAATGGTCAGAAATATGCGACCGTTGAATTGAGCACGTTACGTTACCAAATCAGACACGCAACAACCGCAAAATACTTGAAGGTGCGGGTTAACCATAATCTGAAAGCCGTTAAATCGGTCGCAATGGATCAACTGCCAGTGATGCGGCAGCCCAAAACCAACGTTACCGATCAGGGGCGTCAGGATCAAAACACCACCATTCGGTTTACCAGTGATGGTTATGTCGAATACTTTAAGAATGATCAAGCAACGACTAAACCTACTTCGTCCACTAAAGTTACCAAATCTGCAGCTAAAGGTCAGACAACGTACATTTATGCCAAGCATAACATGCTGAAATTACCCGATAAAAAAATCAGCAATAAGGGAAATTACCGTTATCGGTTAATGGTTCACTTCAATGGGGCGCAGGCTGCGGCTACCAATGCAGCGCTCAGTTACTCGGTTGGCAGTAAGCAAAAGCTCTTTTATACGCCAGCAGGAAATGCTTGATTGACGGATGAACTGTGCTGTTTGAGAATCGTTGAAAGCTTTGATTAGACACTTTCTTTTCAAGATTATCACTAACTGCTAGTAGTTAATCAAAGGTCCGTTTATCGGACCTTTTTTGCTTTGTTCTAAAAGGAACGTTTATTTTGGCGAAACAATTCTACAAGCAGGTAGCGAGATTGACCGTAATTATTGATATAATGATGGGTAATGATTAAAGGGGGGATGTTTATAAATGAATAAGCAATTTTTAAGTAGGGGCACAGTTGTATCGATTTTAAACAAAAAACATCGGCGTAACTCACAGGGGGATTTAGCATGTCAAAATTAACTAAAGTGAGCGCTATTATCGTTGCATCCGCTGGTATTGCCGGTATAAGCATCACCACAAATGCTATCGATGCTTCGGCAAAAACCAAGTTCCGGTACTACCAAAACATCAAGGATAGTGACTACAGAGTCGTTAATAAGAAAGCTGTTATTTACAGTAACGGGGAAATTAATCATAAAACCAGTGCTAAGCTTGGCACCTATGGCACTTAGGTTACGGGCTACTACGCTTCGCACGTCACTGTAAACGGTAAAAAGTCGGTCTATTATAAGTTCAAAACCGATTCAGGTCACACGGGCTGGGTATGGCGTGGTTGGTTGAAAAAAGTGTCATACAAGACGCCCGCTCAATCTGGCGCCAATTCAAAGCCTAAGACGCCAGTTAATGTTTCTGACAGTTGGAACACTGGTAACCACGACACAGCATTTAAATTTTCCAATCAAGACTATGTGACCGAATTTGTTGCTAAGGTCAATCAGGAGCGAACTCAACGTGGGTTACAACCGCTGACATTAAATGCACAGCTTACTCAAATTAGCGACAAACGTGCTCGTGATATCGTTCAAAATTTCACTCACTACGATTCGGATGGGCAAAGTATTTTTGCCAAATACGCCAAGCAACTAAATGTTTCAACAGCCCATTCTGAAATCATTGCCTACAGCATGCCTTCGACGATCAATGTTGATCAACCAACGTCCAAAGACGCTGCTGATAATGATGTCGCAGAATACATTTATTACGATGGTACTAGTGACTGGGGCCATCGCGATATCTTATTAAACCCAGATTATAATATCATCGGGGTTTCCGCGACTTATACTAACGAAGATGTCTATGATGCTGCGATCCTTGGCACCAAATAACACCTGATTTCTAAAATGCCCCTCAACTGAAATGTTGACGGGCATTTGTTTATTGTAGACAGGCACGACTATCTGAACGAGTTAAAAAATGGTAGAATGGACAAGTTAATTGGACACCATTACGGTTTTAGACTTATTTATAGTTGGATTTAATGTGAAAATGGTGCTGTCTCATCAAAATAAATTCAAGAAACTTCAGTTAATATGATGACTAGATTTATTTACAAAATCAATCTATCAGACGACTTAAATTAAAGAACACCGGGGAAGGCAACCTCGGTATAGCAAAGGAGTTACAAACAATGGCAACAATTCAATGGTTCCCCGGCCACATGGCCAAGGCCATCCGGCAATTAGAAGAAAATTTACACTTAGTTGATATCGTGTTCGAACTGGTTGACGCACGGATTCCAAGTGCGTCCCGCAATCCTGAAATTGAACGACTCATCAAGGACAAGCCTCATTTGATGATTCTCACCAAGAGTGATTTGGCAGATCCGGAACAGACCCAAAACTGGATCAAGGCGTTCAAAGCAAAGGGCTTACCCGCAATTGCGGTGGATTCTAAAGCTAATATCACAACCAAGACCGTTACGAAAATTTCCCAATCACTACTGGCAGAAAAACTGAGTGTTGAAGCGCAAAAAGGACTTAAAGAACGGCCAATTCGGGCCATCACGGTGGGGATTCCTAACGTTGGTAAATCGACCTTACTTAACCGGTTAGTCAATAAACGAGTGGCCCAAGTTGGTGATACCCCAGGGGTGACTAAGGGGCAGCAATGGCTCCGGTCATCATCTAAGTTATCGTTACTAGATACTCCCGGTATTTTATGGCCTAAATTTGACGATGAGCAAACTGGTCAAGAGTTAGCCTTGACTGGGGCCATCAAAGAACAGCGATTTGCTAGTGATGATGTGGGGTTATACGCGCTGAATTTCTTCCGGACCTACTACCCAGACACGTTAGTCGACCGGTATAAGCTAAGTGAGGCTGATCAAGAACTTAGCGATGTCGATTTGTTATTGAAGCTGACTAAGCAATTTGGCATGAAAGACGACTACGACCGCGCCAGTGACCGGTTGATCCAAGATATCCGAAAGGGCAAGCTGGGTCGGTACACCTTAAACCGGATGGGAGCGGTTGAAGATGACTAAAGCGGTGTCGATTCAAACGTTAAAGACCCAATTTCAACAAGTGACGGATGAAAACGACCCGCTGTTCGACCAATTTGCGGCTGATCCTCGAAAAGGGGTTCAGGCGTTGATTCAAAAGACCCAGCACCACCTTGCTCAAATCGCTAATGAAAAACGCGCGTTTCAAGAGCGCTTTTTTTATGAAAACGAAGCACGGCAACGTGGCGCGCAGTGGATTGCTGGTATTGATGAAGTGGGTCGTGGACCGCTAGCGGGACCAGTGGTGAGCTGTGCAATCGTGCTGCCAGCGGATTTTGATGTCTACGAGGTTAACGATTCCAAGCAGTTAACGGATCACCAACGCGAACAACTTTATCCGCAGATTTTAAGTCAGGTGGTAAGTGTCGGCATTGGCATTGCAGACAATCGCCAAATCGACCGGCTTAACATCTATCAAGCCACGCGGGTTGCGATGCTATCAGCCGTCAGTCAATTAACGGTCAAGCCAGATCAGTTGCTGATTGATGCCATGCAGATTGATTCTGACATTCCCCAGTTAAAGCTGATTCACGGTGATGCGAAGAGTGTCAGTATCGGTGCCGCCAGCATCGTTGCCAAAATCTTCCGGGATCATCTGATGCAAAGTTATGACCGATTATATCCCGGCTATGATTTCGCCCACAACGCCGGTTACGGCACGAAAGCCCACTTGGCTGGACTAGCTGATCAGGGCCCATCCGCCATTCACCGAAAAACATTTTCACCAGTCACGAGCTATTTGTAAGTTGATCGCGTAGTTAGGAAAAAATCCTAACGAAAAGGCGTGATCAACGTGAATTTACGACGACTCTTACTACGACTTCGATTAGCGGATGGGATTGGCATCCGTGGCGAAAATCGCATTTATAACTGGCTTCAAGCGCACCCCAATCAGGCTAAACACCTCTTGCCCAATCAGCTTGCCACGATTGCAGAACTGACGGACCGGCACCGGGTGCGGTTTTGTGCGCACTTTGTGAGTCAACAGTTGAGTGAACGGGTGCAACAACACGTTGCTCGGCTGTCATTTGTCACCATTTTAGATCAGGCTTATCCAGCACAATTGCGAGAGGGATACCTCCCACCAATTGTGCTGTTTTATCAGGGCGATATTTCACTATTACGGGCGGAGAGGTTATTAGCCGTGATTGGGGCGCGTGATGGTAATGGGTACGCACAACGGGCACTGGAACAACTGATCCCACCACTGATCAGTCAGCAGGTGGTTGTGGTCTCTGGTCTAGCCCGAGGTGTTGACTCATTAGGTCACCGAGTAACGTTAAAATCTGGTGGCCGTTCCATTGGCGTCATTGGCACTGGGTTGGATCAGGTTTATCCAGGTGAGAATCGACGACTGCAGACCTACATGGCTGAACATGAGCTGGTTATTAGCGAGTACGGCTTAGGTGCTGTAGGTAAACCGCACCACTTCGTTGAACGAAACCGAATCATCGCTGGGTTAGTGCAAGCGTTACTCGTTGTTCAGGCTAAATCGAGAAGTGGTAGCCTCATCACCGCCAATCTGGCTCTGCAAAATAACCGAAATGTTTTAGCGTTGCCGGGCCGGGTAGATGACCCACTCTCCGTTGGCTGTAACGAATTAATTCTGGCCGGCGCAAAGCCCGTGTTAACGGCGATTCATGTGCTTGAAGAATTACCAGAATTGGCGGTGAAAACGGGTAAGCCAATTTAAAAACGACACCGGAACGAGATATTATATAGTAGTTTTTTGTTAGTTTTTTTGTTGACAATCCAATTTTTATGAAATATGATGTGAAAGATTTCATTGTTCCGTTTCACGTCTACATGAATAAGCGGTTTAAAGGAGTAATTGGATGGCAACATCAACGAAGAAAGCGACTAAAAAACGCAAACCACAAAAAAAACTGGTGATCGTGGAATCACCAGCTAAAGCAAAAACAATTGAAAAGTACCTGGGGCGAACCTACAAAGTCATGGCGAGCCTGGGCCATGTTCGCGACTTACCAAAGAGTAAGATGGGCATTGATTTTGAAAATAATTATGAACCACACTACATTTCCATCCGTGGGAAGGGTGATGTGATCAAAGACCTGCGTTCTGAGGCCAAAAAGGCCAAGAAAGTGTATCTCGCAGCCGATCCGGACCGTGAAGGTGAATCAATCGCTTGGCATTTGTCACACTTATTAAACCTTGACCCAACGGATAAGAACCGGGTGGTCTTTAACGAAATTACCAAGGATGCGGTTAAGGATGCCTTTAAGCAACCCCGCAGCATTGATATGGATCTCGTGGACGCCCAACAAGCTCGGCGAATTTTGGACCGGTTAGTGGGTTACTCAATTTCACCATTGTTGTGGAAAAAGGTCAAAAAAGGTTTAAGTGCCGGGCGGGTACAATCAATCGCCTTGAAGTTAATCATTGACCGCGAAAACGAAATTAAGAGTTTCGTGCCAGAAGAATACTGGACGATCGACTCTGAATTTAAACACCAACGCTCGAAGTTTGCAGCCAGTTTCTACGGCTTAAACGGTAAGAAACACGCCCTGCCTAACAATGATGAAGTTCAAAAGATTCTTGGCGAACTTGACCGTGATGGCGATTTTGATGTGACGAAGGTCACTAAGAAAGAACGTCGGCGTTCACCACAACCACCATTTACAACGAGTGCCATGCAACAAGAGGCGAACCGGAAGTTGAATTTCCGAACCCGGAAAACCATGATGGCTGCCCAACAGTTATACGAAGGGATCAACATCGGTAAGGAAGGTAGCCAAGGGCTCATTACCTATATGCGGACCGACTCGACCCGGATCTCAACGATTGCCAAGCACGAAGCTTCCCAATTTATTCATGAAAAATACGGTGAAGAATACGCCGCCACGAAACCCATCAAGGGTAAGTTGCCAGAAGGCGCGCAAGATGCCCATGAAGCCATTCGGCCAACCTCCGTTTACCGGACACCAGCCGATTTAAAGGAATATCTGACCAATGATCAGTTTAAGCTCTATCAGTTGGTTTGGAACCGCTTTATGGCTAGTCAGATGACATCCGCCGTAATGGATACCATGGCAGTCACCATCGAACAAAACGGTGTTACGTTCAAAGCCAACGGTTCCAAGTTGAAGTTTGACGGGTTCTTGAAGCTCTACAAGGACGGTAAGGAAAAGGATAACCTGTTACCTGACATCCAAGAAGGCGACCAGTTGAAACTCAACAAAACTGATCCGGCCCAACACTTTACGCAGCCACCGGCACGTTACAGTGAAGCCAACTTGATCAAAGCGTTGGAAGAAAACGGTGTGGGCCGGCCATCAACCTATGCGCCAACCCTCGATACGATTCAACGGCGCTACTACGTTAAGTTAGTCGGTCGGCGATTTGAACCCACTGAACTGGGTGATATCGTTAACCAAATCATTCAAGATTACTTCCCAGACATCGTGAACGTTGGCTTTACAGCGGGTTTGGAAAAGGAATTGGATGGCATCGAAGAAGGTCAGCAAGATTGGGTCAAAGTCATCGATGACTTCTACCAACCATTCTCTAAAGAAGTGACCCACGCCCAAGACACGATCGAAAAAATCCAGATTCGTGATGAACCTGCAGGCTTTGACTGTGATATCTGTGGGGCACCAATGGTGATCAAGATGGGCCGTTACGGCAAGTTCTACGCTTGTTCGCGGTTCCCAGATTGCCGGAACACGAAACCAATCGTTAAAGAGATCGGCGTTGTTTGTCCGAAGTGTAAACAGGGTCAAGTGATTGAACGCAAATCCAAAAAGAACCGGATTTTCTACGGTTGCTCACGCTACCCAGACTGTGACTTTGTCTCATGGGATAAGCCAGTCGGCCGTGATTGTCCAAAGGATGGGCACTACTTGGTTGAAAAGAAGATCAAGGGTGGCGTTCAAGTCGTTTGTCCAAACGGGGACTACGACGAACCCGTTCAAAAATAATTAAAGAAGAGTTTAAGTTTGACCAATTTTGACCTTTAGGGATTGAAGTTGGTCTTAAACTCTGTTAAATTACTTTCATGGAGGCGAGGTAGATGCCAGATTCAGTTGCGTTATTCATGACTTATCTGGAAAGTGAACGTCAGTATTCACCCGAAACGGTGACGGCATATCGAGAAGATTTGAAACAGTTTCAGCAATTTTTAACTGAAACTGGCGATCAAACCGATCTGCTGGCCGTGACGAAGCTTGACGTTCAGGTTTACTTAAGCCACCTCTATGACACGCATAAAGCACGAACCACAATTGCGCGCAAGATTTCGAGTTTACGCACCTTCTATGAGTTTCAGATGCGAGAAGGTAACGTCACCCAAAACCCATTTGCGTACGTCACGTTAAAGAAGCGGCCCAGTCCATTGCCACGTTTCTTTTATGAAAAGGAAATGACGGCGTTGTTTGACGCCACCGCTGCCAACGCTGACCCACAGTTAGCGTTACGCGATTCGGCAATTCTAGAAGTGCTCTATGCGACCGGGATGCGGGTAAGTGAGTGCTGTGGGCTTCAACTTGACGATGTGGATTACAGCGGACAGCTCATGCTGGTTCATGGTAAGGGCAATAAGGAGCGTTACGTTCCCTTTGGCCACTATGCCAAGGATGCGCTCCAACGGTATTTGACTGACGGCCGAGCGCCGTTAATGGCTAAATACCAAAAGACGCATTCTACGGTGTTTGTGAACCACTATGGTGATCCCATCACCCCAACCGGCGTCGAATATGTGCTCAATCAAGTGATCGATCGAAGCCACCTCACAGGTGACATTCATCCGCACATGTTGCGACACACGTTTGCGACCCACTTGTTAAATCATGGGGCTGACTTACGAACCGTTCAGGAATTACTGGGCCACAGTAGTTTATCAACCACCCAGATTTACACTCACGTTACCAAGTCCCAGCTTCAACGAGATTACCGGCGCTTTTTTCCACGCGCCACACACGATTGAATGACTATCAGAAAGTAGGGGGTTATACCATGCCAGTTAAATTTGAAGCAACCACCATCGTCGCGGTCCGGCACAACGGCCAAAACGCTATGGCGGGTGATGGCCAGGTCACCATGGGTGAAAAGGTCATCATGAAGGGCACTGCCCACAAAGTTCGCCGAATCTATAACGACCAAGTTGTCGTTGGGTTCGCCGGCAGTGTGGCAGATGCTTTTAACCTAGAAGAAAAATTTGAAACGCGCTTGAGTGAATTTAGCGGTAACTTGGAACGCGCCGCGGTTGAATTAGCTCAGGACTGGCGTTCAGATCAAAACCTCCAGAAACTTGAAGCGTTATTGATCGTGATGAACGAAAAAGACATGTTGCTGGTCTCTGGTTCCGGTGAAGTCATCGCACCCGATGACGATATCTTAGCCATCGGTTCTGGTGGTAACTTTGCCTTAGCTGCTGCTACGGCGATGCACCACCATGCACCGGATATGACGGCTAAAGAAATTGCTGAAAATGCCATCGACATTGCCGGCAGTATCGATATCTTTACCAACCACAACATTATCTCTGAGGCCTTTTAGCGACCTTAGAGTCGAACTAAAAAATCTAAACACACAGAAAGTAGGGATCTGATTGGACCCAATTACAAAAACACCACGCGAAATTGTGAGTTTGCTTGACCAGTACGTTATCGGCCAAGGGGCTGCCAAGAAGTCGATCTCGATCGCCTTACGGAACCGTTACCGACGGATGCAGTTATCACAGGACATGCAAGATGAAATTACGCCTAAGAACATGCTGATGATTGGACCGACTGGGGTTGGGAAAACTGAACTTGCTCGGCGGTTAGCTAAGATCGTTAAGGCGCCATTTGTTAAAGTTGAAGCCACGAAGTTTACCGAAGTTGGGTACGTTGGTGGCGACGTTGAATCAATGGTTCGGAGCCTAGTTGACGTTTCCATCAAGATGGAAAAAGATGCGCAGTTTGAAACGGTGCGGGCTGAAGCCACTAAACGGGCCAACAACCGGTTAGTGAAGTTGTTGGTACCAGGCAAGCAACCTAAGCAAAACCAACAAGCTGACTTTTCGAACTTGATGAACATGTTTTCTGAGATGCAACAGGGCAAGATGCCGGCTGCGGCACAACAACCAACCGAAGAAGTCACGGATGAGATCAAGAACGAACGGATGTCAGTTTCTGATCAATTGGCCAAGGGGTTATTAGAAAACCACGAAGTTGAAATCGAAATGGACGATCCCCAACAAGCCACTGCGGGTAACAACCCAATGATGAACCAAATGGGCATTGACTTGAGTGATACTTTAGGTCAAATGATGCCTAAGAAGCGGGTCAAGCGTAACATGTCCGTGTCAGAAGCACGTGAGATCTTGATCCAAGAAGAATCCGAGAAACTGGTGAACGACGGTGACATCAACCACGATGCCATCCAACGGGCACAAGATACTGGGATCATCTTCATTGACGAAATTGATAAGATCACGTCTAAATCAAAGCAAAACAGCGGCGAAGTTTCCCGTGAAGGGGTTCAACGTGATATCTTACCAATCGTTGAAGGCACTCAGGTTCAAACCAAGTACGGTCCAATTAACACGGACCACATCTTGTTTATCGCAGCCGGCGCCTTTGCGGAAAGCAAGCCAAGTGATTTGATTGCTGAACTCCAAGGTCGGTTCCCGATTCGGGTCGAATTGGACGAACTCAGTCAAGAAGACTTCGTTAAGATCTTAACGGAACCTAACAATGCCTTGATCAAACAATACATCGCTTTGATTGGCACCGATAACGTGAAGGTCACCTTCACCATCGAAGCCATCAACCGCATTGCTGAATTGGCTTACCAACTCAACCACGAAAACCAAAACATTGGTGCTCGTCGGTTACACACCGTCCTTGAAAAGTTGCTGGAAGACCTATTGTTTGAAGGGCCTGACATGCAAATGGGCGACATCACCATTACCGAAAACTACGTGAATGACAAGATCGGCAACATTGTTAAGAACAAGGATCTGTCACGGTATATTCTTTAATAAAATTATGCCGGAAATCCCGTGACTTTAGTCAGGGGATGGATAGGCCGCCGCGTCGCTGAAAGCGTCGCGGTTTTTTTGAACAAAATAT
Organism: Secundilactobacillus muriivasis; assembly: GCF_054785195.1. Taxonomy (NCBI): domain Bacteria; kingdom Bacillati; phylum Bacillota; class Bacilli; order Lactobacillales; family Lactobacillaceae; genus Secundilactobacillus; species Secundilactobacillus muriivasis. The sequence goes on from NZ_BAABMI010000026.1 coordinate 11,542, forward strand.
AATGTTATTAGTATCAATCGAATCAATTGGTTGAAAAAGTTCTAGAAATGAGTGGTTTCGCATTTCATTCACCTTGAAAATAAATTATACCTTAAAAGTAATAAATAATATTATTTATTGCTAATTCTTGATATACTCAATTTATACCAGATTGGGGGTGAAAAAACGTGAAATCAATGAGTAAATTGGCGTATCATTACGGCCTAAAAGTGCGTATCTATCCCAGTGATAAACAAAAACAAATCATCAAAGTTAATTCAGATGCCAGTCGGTTCATTTACAATCAAATGGTGGGTATCAATCAGGAAATTCATCAACTAAAACGCGTTGGTTTGCCCATTGATACGATTCAAACGCGTTTGGCGCAACTTGAAAAACGGCGTAACGCTCGTGAACTTACGAATCATTTCAGTTTTTTAGCGGATTCCCGGATTGATAGTTTAGCTAAAGCCAATGCCATTCAGAACTACCAAAAAGCTTGGCAGCAGTTTTTGAAAGTCCATCATGCCGGTGTACCAAAGTTTCATCGTAAGAGCGCGGTTTGGCAATATCAAACGAACTGTCAGTATCCGGGTCAAACAGTAGCTAAATTGACTAATGGGACCGTTCGTTTTATCAATACTAACCAGCTAATCGTTCCTAAACTGGGTAAGCTGCGAATTCGAGGTTCTCACAAACGCCTTTTGAAGCGCTTATTAGACACTCGAATCGGGACGGTCACGATTATGAAAGATGCTTCGGACCGATTCTATTTAGCGATGCAGTTAGCTTCTGACTGGCCATTCGTGACCTATCAGGAATCGCACCCGGGGTCAGTAGGCATCGATTTGAACCTCGAAAATTTCTTAACCGATAGTAACGGACAGACGGTCGCTAATCCACGGCACTATCGAAACAGTAAAAAACGGTTAGCCAAGGAACAGCGCACCCTCTCTCGTCGAGCACGCCGAGCTAAACGAGAACATCGCTCATTGAAGACCAGCAAAAATTATCAAAAACAACGGCGCCTAGTTGCTCAGTTGCATGATAAAGTGCGGACGCAACGACACCAATTCCTTCATCAACTCTCCACCACACTGATTAAAAGTCACGATCTAGTGGTTGCCGAAGAGTTACGGAGTAAGAACTTGTTGAAGAACCACGCTTTAGCAATGAGTATCAGTGATGTTGGCTGGCGCACCTTTTTAGGGATGCTGACTTATAAAGCAAACTTATATGGCACTACTTTTGTGACCGTTGATCCACGTAATACAACGCAGGCTTGTTCTGAATGTGCGTTTGTAATGGGCACTGAAGGTACGAAAAAGTTGACTCTAGCACAGCGAAAGTGGCAATGCCCTAGTTGCCAAACAGACCATATTCGTGATTGGAACGCTGCGCAAAATGTGTTAGATAAAGGACTCAAGAAGCTCAAATCAGCCTGAAGCAAGGCGGTTCCTATGGCAACCTGGGAACCTAAACGGCGTTGGTAATTAGATGACCTCCACTTAGTAGCCGATGGGTGACTAAGCGCGTTATCCGTATCTACGCAAATTGTGGTTCGAAACCAGAGAAACAACCGTCAAAGTGGTTTTGGCTCACAAGCCCCTGACTTTTAGTCGGGGGTGGTTGACTATGCACTGCAAAAAGAGGCTGAAACGTTCAGTCTCTTTTTTACTGTCGAATTGTGTCCAGCGTAAGCATCGTTGTTGTCAGTTTGTGAAATGCGATGATTTGCTTGAACTGTCGATTCCGGTAAGCGGTTAGCTGCGCTGGCCGGCCTGAGCCAAAGGGCGGTCTCAAACCTCGAAGTTAAGCCTCGCCAAAACCCGTGCGAGTCTTAACTTCGTCCCCGATATTGATTGTATATGATTTTTCTTCTATACTTTGGTGTGAATACGATATGGTACTTGCACAGCCATTTGGTGTGCGCGAGACTGTTGAGCTTATTCGCCATATAACTTTCCCCTTTCATCTGCAATGTTGGCTTCGACTCCTTCATTCTAAGACGATTGGGGGATTTTTGTATAACCATTTTGTTTTCCACCCGCATAGCAGGTGGGTTTTTGTTTCGCACGTTTCACGTGCTCAACTGGGTCTAAAGACATACCGAAATCTTACATTGGCGCAATTCGGCGCCATTGCAGATCATCTCAAGTGCTTAATTGTGCGGTTGACCACGGAATTGCAACGACCGCCGTTGACAACCGCCAGATTTTAGTATCATGCAATCGTTGATTCATTGCTGTTGCTGAGCATTGACCATAATCGTTTATTACGGTTGTTGAGTTACCATTCAACGTCGCTATTACACAGTTTCGGCAACTTCATAATGTGACAGTCAGCAGTTTTGGTTGCCAACAGCGCACCATGTAGCGAGAGGCGGAGGCGCGCGAGGCTCAGCAGTGTCGGTATGACTTTGGCAATCGTGCCCCGTGGGGTTCGGGTCGCGAGTGCCTTAGTCATACGCGGGTCCGGAGAAATCCGGCATGGAAGTGGTTTTCTTCCATTCCTAGCTCGTAGGCCCGCGACCCAGCGAAGCTTGGAAGCCTATCTGGCCACTGCGTTCCAGCCTCGCATAGCGCCGGAGCCTCCTGCGGCATCCTCCCACTATCCAAAACCAGAATCACTGCACTTCACAAACTCATCATGCTTACGCTGGACACAAACGATAGCGCACTCATCACAATCTTAGTTGACGCCACGCAAAACAAAGGTCTATACTAATTCTAACAACGAAAGCTACGGGAGGAATTGCGCAGTGATTGAATTGAAGAATGCCGATTTACGGGTAAAATTGAATGAAAGCGGTGCCGAACTAACGAGTGTTGCCGCACCAGAAGATGGCTTGGAATACATCTGGCAAGCGGATCCGAAGTTTTGGGGTCGTCACGCACCAGTGTTGTTCCCAATTGTTGGTCGTTTGAAGGATGATCAGTATCAACTGAATGGTGAAACCTACCAGATGACGCAGCATGGATTTGCGCGGGATCAAAAATTTCGGGTATTGGACCACGATGACACTCATGCGGTTTTTCAGTTACAGGCTTCTGACGAAACATTAGCGAAGTATCCGTTTGAATTTGACCTACAGATTTCCTTTACGTTAGATGCCCATACGTTATCCGTAGCTTATCAGGTGACGAATCCTAACGACCAGACCATGCCGTTTTCAATCGGCGGGCACCCGGCGTTTAACGTGCCATTGAATCCGGCTGAAGGTGACTTTTCTGATTACCACTTAACTGTTGCGCCTAAGAAAGTTTACCCACAAGTACCATTAGTTGGACCATACAATGACCACCAACACGAAAAAATGTTGAATTTAACCACACCATTAACGTTAGACCACGATTTGTTTGATCAAGACGCACTGATCTTAGACCTTGACCACGTGGAGACGACCCTGATGCTTAGCACGCCGTTAAACGACCATGGTGTCGCGCTCACGGTTGAAGACGCACCATATGTTGGTATCTGGTCACCATATCCTAAACAAGCGCCATTCGTTTGTATCGAGCCTTGGTGGGGGATTGCGGATAGCCTTGAGAGTGATGGTGACTTTAGCCACAAACTCGGTATCCAAACCCTACAGCCACAGCAACAGTTCACTGCAAACTACCAAATTCGGTTCTTTTAGGTGAAAGTACTAAATCTTTGATTAAAATCAAACAAAAAAGGAGCGATGTCGTTTGACATGGCTCCACTTTTGTTAGACCCTTAAATGGTCTACTTCTGTTGTTGTCGTTGACGATGCCGGTAGCCGAGGCCAAACGAAACCATATTTTCGGTTCCAGCTTTGATGCGGCTAATATTGGTTCGGTGTCGATAAAAAACGAAAATGGTGAGGCAAACAGCAACGATCGTGAGGTAGACATCGTGAAACAGGATGCACATAATCACGATGATTGTAAAAGAAATCATTGACGCCAGGCTCACCATACTGGTTAAATAGATAAGGCTGACAAAACATGATGCCGCAATGACGAAGAGTAAGGGATTGTAAGCGAGTAACATCCCCGCGCTGGTTGCAACGGCTTTCCCACCTTTAAAATGGTCGAAGATCGATACGGTATGACCAAGAACGGCCATTAACCCGAATAAGAGCGGCGTTGCCGTTCCGAGACCCGTAGAAAGATGAAACCAGGTTGGTAATAAGGTTGCAACCGAGCCTTTAGCGATGTCCAAAACAAGAACGGTGGTCCCAGCTACTGGTCCCAGCACCCGAAACGTGTTGGTCGTGCCAATGTTGCCCGAACCAGCCGTTCGAATATCGGTGTGAAAGAATCGTTTACCGACCCAGACACCGTTAGGAATTGCGCCTAAGAGGTAGGCGAGGATTAAAAATAGCGCTAGTTTCAAGATCTATTCCTCCAATTGTGCATGATGACAAGTCACTGGCTAATATTTTAGCATGTTTCATGGGACTTAACATTGAATTTTTAAAGGAATCACAAAATCGCACTGATCCAAAATGAATGAGTTGAAAGGAGTCTTTTTAGTGGCGAGTAAAAAAGCAACGTATGACGCGTCGTCTATTCAGGTCTTAGAAGGCCTTGAAGCCGTTAGAAAGCGCCCCGGAATGTACATCGGTTCCACCGATGGCCGGGGTTTGCATCACTTGGTTTACGAAATCGTGGATAACGCCGTGGATGAAGCGTTAGCCGGTTTCGGGGACGAAATCAACGTGGTGATCGAAGCGGATAACAGTATTACCGTAACCGACCATGGTCGGGGCATGCCAGTGGGGATGCACGCTTCGGGTAAGCCAACCCCTGAAGTGATCTTAACGGTCTTGCACGCCGGTGGTAAATTTGGCCAAGGTGGTTATAAAACCTCTGGTGGTTTGCACGGGGTTGGGGCCAGTGTCGTTAACGCCCTGTCGTCAGAGCTAACTGTGACGATTGTTCGGGACGGTCAACTTTACGAGCAACAGTTTAAAGATGGCGGTCACCCAATCACCACGCTGGTGAAAAAAGGCAACACTCGAAAACCAACTGGGACCAAGCTGCATTTTAAGCCCGACTCAAGCATCTTTACGACCACGGTGTATAACTTCAACACCTTAGCGGAACGGCTTCGGGAATCAGCCTTTTTGTTGAAGGGCGTTAAGATCACGTTGACGGATAAGCGTCATGATCAAGAACGCGAAGAAGTTTACCACTTCGAAGACGGCATCAAGGAATTTGTCTCATACTTAAACGAAGACAAAGAAACCTTAGGGGACGTGATGTACTTCGATGGCACCAAAGATGGTGTTGAAGTGGAAGTTGCGGCGCAGTATAACGATGGTTACTCTGAAACCATTCTCTCTTTCGTGAACAACGTTCGGACCAAGGACGGTGGGACGCACGAATCTGGGATGAAGAGTGCCTGGACGAAGGCCTTCAACGAGTATGCCCGTAAAGTTGGGTTGTTGAAGGATAAAGATAAAAATCTTGAAGGTGCTGACGTTCGTGAAGGACTGGCAGCGGTTATTTCGTTACGCGTGCCTGAAGAACTGCTTCAGTTTGAAGGTCAAACTAAAGAAAAGCTGGGAACGCCTGAAGCTCGGACTGACGTTGATAGCGTGTTGAACGAACAGTTGGGTTACTACTTGATGGAAAACGGTGAATTTGCTCAAATGCTGATTCACAAATCGTTACGCGCTCGCTCTGCCAGAGAAGCCGCCCGGAAAGCGCGGGATGAAAGCCGGTCTGGTAAGAAGCACAAGCGAAAGGAACGCTTACTGTCTGGTAAGTTGACGCCAGCCCAGTCAAAAAACGCCGATAAGAACGAACTCTTCCTTGTCGAAGGGGATTCTGCCGGTGGCTCTGCTAAACAGGGCCGGAATCGGAAATTTCAGGCGATTCTGCCATTACGTGGGAAAGTCCTGAACACCGAAAAGGCGAAACTTGAAGACGTCATGAAAAATGAAGAGCTCAACACCATGATCTACACGATTGGTGCTGGCGTTGGGGCGGACTTTAACATTGCGGACGCTAACTACGACAAGATTATTATCATGACCGATGCTGATGATGATGGTGCCCACATTCAAACCCTGTTGTTGACGTTCTTCTACAAATACATGCGGCCAATGATCGATGCTGGTCGAGTGTACATTGCCCTACCACCGCTGTACATGATCCAAAAGGGTGCTGGTAAAAAGCAAACTGAAGATTACGCCTGGACGGATGATGAATTAGCCAAGCGGACCAAGGGCCTAAAGGGGTATAAACTTCAACGGTTCAAGGGGCTTGGTGAAATGGACGCCGAACAGTTGTGGGAAACCACGATGGATCCCGATGCACGGACATTGGTTCGAGTTCGCATTGATGACGCCGCTTTGGCAGAACGCCGAGTGACCACGCTGATGGGTGACAAAGTTGAACCACGGCGGAAATGGATCGAAGAAAACGTGGCGTTTACCATGGAAGAAGAGGGTAGCATCTTGGATAGTAACTTAGCCAATGCCGCTCACGATACCACGACGGCGCAATAAGCAATCTTCACTGTGAAAGGAGCGTTTTAAGTGGCGGGAACAAAGATACAAGAACTGACTTTAGAAGAAGTCATGAGTGACCGGTTCGGCCGTTACTCAAAGTCAATTATTCAAGAACGGGCGTTACCGGACATCCGTGACGGCTTAAAACCCGTTCAACGGCGAATCTTATTTGCCATGAACAAGGATGGCAACACCTACGACAAACCCTTTAGAAAGTCAGCTAAGGCTGTGGGGAATGTTATGGGTAACTTCCACCCCCATGGGGATAGCTCAATTTACGAAGCCCTCAATCGGATGAGTCAGGACTGGAAAGTTCGTGAACCATTGGTTGAGATGCACGGGAACAACGGCTCAATGGACGGTGATCCGCCTGCTGCCATGCGGTATACCGAAGCCCGGTTAAGTAAAATTGCCGGTGAGATGTTAAAAGACATTGATAAAGACACCGTTGATATGGTGTTAAACTTCGATGATACTGAATACGAACCAACCGTCTTGCCAGCGAAGTTTCCCAACTTACTGGTGAACGGGGCGACCGGGATCTCGGCCGGTTACGCAACGGACATTCCACCGCACAACTTAGGTGAAGTGATCGATGCGTTGATTTACCTGTTGGGACACCCAAATGCCGACTTAGACCAATTAATGCAATTTGTTAAGGGCCCTGATTTTCCAACTGGTGGCATCCTTCAAGGTCTTGATGGCATCAAGAAGGCCTACGAAACTGGTCGTGGCCGGGTCGTTGTGCGGTCACGAACGGCCATTGAAACCCTACGTGGGAATAAATCACTGATTCGCGTCAGTGAAATTCCATACGAAGTTAACAAGGCCGCGTTAGTTAAACGAATCGATGAACTTCGACTACTTAAAAAAGTGGATGGCATCTCCGAAGTCCGGGATGAATCTGACCGGGATGGCTTGTCGATTGCAATCGAGTTGAAGCGCGATGTTGATGCTCACGGGATTTTGAACTACCTGTTTAAAAACACCGACCTACAGGTGACTTACAACTTCAACATGGTGGCCATTAACCACCGGCGACCAGAACACGTGTCGTTGAAGACGATTCTGAGTGCTTACTTGGAACACCAACAAGACGTGATCGCTCGTCGGACCAAGTTCGACTTGGATAAGGCGTTGAAGCGCCAGCACATCGTTGAAGGGTTGATCAAGGCTTTATCAATCCTCGATGAAGTCATCAAAACCATCCGTGCCAGCAAAAACCGCAAAGACGCCCGCGACAACTTGATGTCAGCTTACGATTTCTCTGAAGCCCAAGCTGACGCTATTGTGGCCTTGCAACTATACCGGTTGACCAATACTGACGTGACGGCGTTAGAAGCTGAAGCCGCTGAACTCGCCAAGGCGATTGACAGTTACCAACGGATCTTAGCGGACCCAAAGGAACTGAATAAAGTGCTACGTCAGGAATTACGGGAGATCAACAAGACCTACCGTAACGATCGCCGAACTGAGATTCAGGCTGAAATTACACCATTGACCATTTCAACCGAAGTCATGGTACCTGATGAAGACGTGGTTGTTTTAGTCAGTCGGGATGGCTATCTGAAACGTAGCGGGGTGCGGTCGTATAACGCTTCTGATCCTGAAGATAATGGACTTAAAGAAGACGATTACCCAATCTTCACTGAAAAATTGAGTACGTTAAACCACCTCTACATGTTTACGAACAAGGGGAACTTGATCTACCGACCAGTGCATGAAATTACGGATGCGCGCTGGAAGGAAACTGGTGAACACATTTCGCAAACAATTGGGTTGGCCGATGATGAACAGATCATTGCCACCTACGCCTTTGAAGATCTCAAAGCACCGGGTGAATTCTTAATTGCGACCGATGACGGGTACGTGAAGCGAACCGAGTTTAAGTCGCTCTTACCTGGTCGGACGTACAAGAGCCGGGCGATCGTTTACGAAAAGCTCAAGCATCCAGAGGCTCACGTGGTTGACGTCACGTATCTAGCCAAACCAGAGGAGACATCGATTCTGTTGATGTCAAAACTGGGCTTAGCGCTTCGGTACGATTTAGCGGAAGTGCCAGTTAACGGTGCGCGAACTACTGGGGTTCGGTCAATGAACCTTGGTGATGGTGATCAAGTCGTTGATCTGCAACTGGTAACGGATGCGGACACGGTCAGCTTGATTACCCAACGCGGTGCCTTCAAGAAGATGGCGGCTAAGGAAATCTCAGTCACCACTCGTGCGCGTAAAGGGGTTCAGGTATTGCATGCTTTGAAGTCCAAACCACACGAAGTCGTTGACTTTATTAAATTAGCGGATGCAACGGCCGCTTTGGAAGTTATTACCGATCGTCGGCGAATGCACGATATTTTACCAGCGGAGCACCCGCTCAATAACCGCTACTCCAACGGCTCATTTGTGATTGACACAGAATCCGAAGGTGTACCAGAAATCCTGCGATTAAAACCCACTATTTTAACATTGTCTTAAATTTTATTAGTAATCCGTTATTTTTAGATTACAATAATTGCGTATTTGCTCAAAGATGGTTATTATAGCTTTGATAAATAAACTTTCAAAGACAACCAATCATTTAGGAGGCTTCCCCCATGAAAAGCAAGCAAGAAAGCATCTTTTCATCGAAAACGCTCACTTACTTTTTACAATTATCCGAAACAATGAACTATACGCAAGCTGCTCAAATTTTAGGCATCACGCAACCAGCTTTGACCCAACAAATTAAGAAACTTGAACGGACCGTTGGCGCCCGCCTGTTTTACTCCGTTGGTAAAAAACTGCGTCTGACGGATGCTGGGTACACGATGCTTGATGCGACCCATAAGATTTATGACGTGTTAAACGATGCAGCCGATGAGATTCAACAATCCACTAGCGCAACGCAAGGTGATATCAACGTTGGGATCTTAGCATCCGTTGAAGACAGCGTGTTTGAAGACTTTACCATTCAATCTTACCGAGAAAACCCAGATGTGAAGATTACCCTTCACATGCTGACTCGAAAAGAAATTTGGGACAAGTTGGAAAACAACCAGATTGACTTGGCCATCATGTACTTACCTGATGAATCAATCAAAAACTGGAAGCCGTATGAATCAAAGCGGATCATTAGTGATGACCTGTTATTCATTCACCACGACGAAAAGCTCAGCAAGAAGAAGCGGATCAAGTTTGCGGATACACCAAGTCGTCCTTGGACGACGTACCCAACCAACTACTACTTGAACCACGTGATGCGTGAAGCTTACAAGAACGCCATGGTTGACTTACCAGTGAGTGTGTCACAGTTTACGACACCACAACAACTGTTACGGTTCTCAACGCAGACCGGTGCTTACACGGCATTGCCAAACTCATTCGTGGTTGGCCAAGGCCCACAAGAAAACACTTGGACGGCGCGGTTTGAACCTAACATTCGGTTTGAATTAGCCTTTGTCTTCCGCTCAGGTAAGGATCGGATTCCCCGCATCGGTCATTTCTTAGCTCAGTTTGATCAATATTTGAAGACCAAGGATTATCTTGCTCGGTTGCAAGAAATTCAGCAAAATAAGTAAAATCATAGTAGAATAAGAGTGTTCGTATTTTATTATTTTGAGGAGCGATCAATTTATGTCAAAGGAACTCGTTTTTGGGCACAAAAGTCCTGATACCGACGCCATCGTGGCGGCTAAGGCTTACGCCTACTTACAATCAAAGTTAGGTTACGACACTGAAGCCGTTGCGCTTGGCGAACCTAACATGGAAACCAACTTTGTTTTAAACCACTTTAACGAACCAACACCACGGATCGTTAAGACGGTTGCTAACGAAGTGGATGCTGTGATGTTAGTCGATCACAACGAACCTCAACAAAGCGCCGATGATATCGCCGACGTTCAAGTGACACACGTGGTTGACCATCACCGGATCGCTGATTTTAACACGGCAGCACCTTTGTACTACCGGGCCGAACCAGTTGGCTGTACCAGCACGATCTTGACCAACATGTTTGCTGAAAACAAGGTTGAGATTCCTGCGCAATTGGCTGGTTTGATGTTATCTGCTATTATCTCAGATACGTTGTTGTTACAATCACCAACTACGACTGATAAGGACCGCGAAGCCGTTAAAGCCTTAGCTGAAATCGCTGACGTGGACTACCAATCATACGGTATCGAAATGCTGAAGGCTGGGACTAACTTAGCTGCTAAGAGCGATGCTGAATTAGTAGCTGCTGATGCTAAGTCATTTACCATGGCTGGCAAGAACGTTCGCATCGACCAAATCAACACGGTTGACTTAAACGACGTTATCAGTCGTGAAGCTGGCATCAAGCAAGCGATGGCTGACGAAGCCGCTAAGGAAGGCTACGACTTATTCTTAGTTTTGGCAACCAACGTGCTTGATAGCAACTCCGAATTATTCGTCTACGGCGAACCTAAGGACGTTGTTGAAAAGGCCTTTAACACCACGTTGAAGGACGACAAAGCTAACTTGCCTGGCGTGGTTTCACGTAAGAAGCAAGTTGTTCCACCATTGCAAACGGCATTTGGTGCTTAGTCACAACTGAATGAACGCGTTAAATTAAAAAGAGTGCTATAACCTCGGTGGAGGTGTAGCGCTCTTTTTTGTTTAGCGTTCAAGTAAAGCTGGCTCTAGATTGAAAGCACTTATGAAAAAAGCGGTATTCTGTGGTTACTAACTGAAAAAAGGCACGAAAAAGGCGGATATTGGTTGATTACCGCTAGCAATTATTTGACTATCCTAGTAAAATGTAATATAGATGTTATAACATGTAATAATTGAAAGCTCGGTTTAAAACTACCGCTAAAGAGGTCTGTGCAATGTACCGTTACTTTATCCAACCCCAACTTAATAAGTTTACCAAGTCGTTATTCGGGTATGAGTTCCTGATTCGTAAGTTTGATGATCAGCACTGGATCTTACCGGAAGACTTTAATGCGATCTTAGTGGACGTTCAAGCGGTACTGCTTCAGCAAACTGCTGGCAAATTGGCGCTTAAGATCAGCTCCGTGTCCTTTAATCTGAATCGAACACAGTTTATAAACCCGGAAATGGCGGATGCGTTAGCGAAGGTTCAGTTGGCGTTGTATCCGGTGCGGCTGATTGTTGAAGTGACCGAAGAACCAACGGATAAGGGCATTTCCAAAGCGCAGGTGGCCGCTGAAGTTAGCTATTACGATCAACATGGTATTCAAATCAGTCTTGATGATGTTGGTAGTGGAAATAATACGCTGGCCAACGTTGAGTCGTTTTTACCGCTGGTGCACGAAATTAAATTTGCGATGCAAAATTTTCGGCGTGAGGGTCGGGCAGCCGAGATTCCAGAACAGCTAGTTCATTGGCAAAAAATTGCCGATCAGTACAAATTGCGATTTGTTGTGGAAGGCATTGAAACGATTGAAGATGACCAGTTGTTGGATCAATTGGAGATTCCGTATCGTCAGGGCTATTACTATGGTAAGCCACATTTGTCTGATTAACTCACCAATGATTTATAGATTGATGTTATACTAGAATTAGCAAAACTAATCAAACGTGTGAGAAGGCCTGTCATGTATCGCTACTTTATCCAACCCCAACTTAATCAAGATACTCGGTCACTGATCGGCTATGAAATGCTGATTCGCAAGTATGAAGACGATCGTTGGATCCTACCACAGCATTTTGCAACGATTCCGGTTGCCATTCAAACTCGGTTACTGGCTCAGGTTGCACAGCAATTAGCACTCAAAATTGGGTCAGTGTCGTTCAATTTAAACCGGACTCAATTCGTGAACGCTGAAATGGCGGCGGCGTTGATTCAAGTCCAACATGCCATTTATCCCGTGACCTTGGTTGTCGAAGTGACGGAAGAACCTAGTGATCAGGATATCAGTTTGTCGCAACTTCAAGACCAGATTGTCGCGTTCGCTGAGCATGGCATCCAGTTTAGTCTGGACGATGTGAGTACGGGTGACAACCGGTACGCGCAAATCAAGTCGTTACTGCCACTCGCCAGTGAGCTGAAGTTTGCGATGCAAAATTTTCGGACTGAACAACGGGCCAAGGAGATTCAACCGGCCTTGCAATTCTGGCGTCAGGTAGCGGAGCAGTATAATTTACGGTTGATCGTTGAGGGCATTGAAAATGCGGATGATGAGCAATTGTTAGATCAGTTGGAATTGCCGTTTCGCCAAGGTTACTATTACGGGCGACCACATTTGTTTGACTATTAACCTAAATCGATTTTAAAACGGGGCACTTTTTGAGGATTATCCTTGAGAAGTGCTTTTTTTGATGTACCAGCGCAATTTAGTGTAAAGATGAGGTAATAGAAAACGGGTTATTATGATGTTTTAAAATGACTAAATCGGATAAATCCAATCATGAATTAGGTGTTATATAAACTTAAAGCGGTTAGCATTTTAATAAAAGCTGATAATTATTTTAATGATATATTAATTAACGGTTGAAAGTTAAAATACAACGTTATATAATTGGTGCAAGCTTGAACAATCTAAACAAGAGGGAGTCGATTTGTATGGCAGGAACGGTCGTTGTGTCATGGTGGGCCGCACTGATTGGGTTGGCATTAGCCATTATCTTAATTCTTAAAAAGTTAAACCCAGTGTACTCACTACTATTAGGGGCAATCATCGGGTCATTACTCGGTGGGGCGAACTTACTTCAAACGATTAACATTCTCATTGCCGGGTCACAAAGCGTGGTCGGGACGATTTTGCGGGTGCTGGCAGCCGGGATGCTGGCTGGGGTCATGATGGAGTCCGGATCAGCAGAGACGTTGGCACGAACGATCGTCACGAAGCTAGGGGACCGGTTAGCGATTTTTGCATTGGCATTAGCCACGATGGTGATTACTGCAGTTGGGGTCTTCATTCCCGTTGCCGTTTTGATTGTGGCCCCAATTGCACTAGAAGCCGGGAAGCGGATGCACATTTCAAAGTTAGCACTTTTGGTAGCGCTTTCTGGTGGTGGTAAAGCCGGGAACATTATTTCACCAAACCCCAACACGATTGCGGCTGCCAAGGGGTTCAACGTGGAACTGAGTCAAGTCATGATTGCTGACTTCATTCCTGCGTTATTTGGATTAGCTATGGCCGTTATCTTGGCGACGTTGCTAAAGAATAAGGGCTCACAGGTGTTAGACGAAGACCTTGAGAACTTAACGGCGGATGCGGTTGACGTTGAGAACTTACCTAGTTTGGGGAGTTCCTTAGTAACGCCAGTCGTTGCAATCGTCTTATTGTTACTTAATCCGATTGGCTCAGTGCTCAATATTACGGCATTAACGAAGTTGAACTTAGATGCCATGTACGTGTTACCGATTGCGGCAATCATTGGTGCAATCGCCATGAAGCAGGGCGGTAAGCTAAGAGAATACGCCAAGGCTGGGATGAGTCGCATGACGGACGTTGTCTTGATCTTATTAGGCGCCGGTGCGATCGGTGGCTTGATCACCAACTCAAGTTTGCCTGAGCAGGTTATCGCTTTAATCAAAGCGGCTCACGTTTCAGGCACGTTATTAGCGCCAATTGCTGGGATCTTAATGGGCGCCGCTGCTGCATCAACTTCGACCGGGGTTATTTTAGCAACCGGCTCGTTTGGCAAGGCCATTCTCGGCTTCGGCGTAGCACCATTAGCCGCCGCGGCCATGGTGCATACCGGTGGCGTTGTGATCGACCACCTGCCACACGGGAACTACTTCCACGTAACGGCGAACGCGATGCACATGGATATCGCCGAACGGTCAAAGTGTATTCTTTACGAATCACTCGTTGGGTTGACCTGCTGTGCGGTTGCAACAATTATGCTAGGCTTCTTAGGCTAGTTGCGCGGTATAATTAGAGTATCGATTTTGACGGTAGGACTGTTAAATGCAGTCGGTCACCGATAGATAAAGGGAGGATATTTGAATGAAGATCGTAGTCGCACCGGATTCTTTCAAGGGTGGTATGACGGCCAAAGAAGCAGCGGATGCCATTGAAACTGGAATTCAACCTATTTTTCCAGACGCTGAGATTGTGAAAGTCCCCATGGCGGATGGCGGTGAAGGTACCGTTCAGTCACTGGTTGATGCAACGGATGGGCAACTGATCCACGAAACGGTAACGGGGCCTTTAGGCACATCAGTTGATGGGGTCTATGGCATATTAGGGGACGGTCAAACGGCGGTCATTGAAATGGCTGCAGCGAGTGGTATTCAGTACGTTGATGAGCACACCCATAACCCATTGATTACGACAACTTACGGCACTGGCGAACTGATGATTGCCGCTTTGAACCGTGGCGTAACGCAACTGATTCTTGGTATCGGTGGGAGTGCCACGAATGATGGTGGTGCCGGGATGGCCCAAGCGTTAGGCGTTCAGCTACTAGATGCGACTGGAACCGAATTAGCACCAGGGGGTGGGGCGTTAGATCAGTTAACGCGCATTGACCTTAGCCAAGTCGATCCACGAATTGCAGACACCCAAATCTTAATTGCATCTGACGTAACGAACCCGTTAGTTGGGCCAGATGGGGCGTCTGCCGTATTTGGACCGCAAAAGGGCGCAACTTCGGCCATGGTTGTTCAATTGGACGCTAACTTAACCCACTATGCTGCTGTAATTCAAGAAACGTTGGGCATTGATCTGGCAACTTATCCAGGTGCTGGGGCAGCGGGGGGCCTTGGCGCTGGGCTACTTGCCTTTACGAAGTCTGAGATGCGCAAAGGCATTGAAATCGTTATCGAATACGCCGGGTTAAAGGAAAAAGCACAGGGTGCTGATTTAGTCTTTACCGGTGAAGGTGGCATCGATTTTCAGACCAAATTCGGTAAAACGCCATACGGGGTCGCTCAAGCAACCAAAGCTGTTGCACCAAACGCACCCGTTGTCGTTGTTGCTGGGAACGTTGGCCAGGGAATCGAATCACTATATGAGGATAACGTGATTGATGCCGTGTTCTCAATTGTGCCTGGGGTGACGACGTTGGCGGATGCACTCGCTAATGGTCCCCAAAATCTTAGTCGAACGGCGGAGAACGTTGCGCGATTGATTGCGAAATTAAAATAGAAATTGTGTAGGAAGTAGTTAGCGCGGATGCTGGCTACTTTTTTAGTTGTTGTAGGTTGGATTAATCGCTTATTTGACGAGAACCTGTTACACTTAAGTTAATTAAATTGTGTGCAATTGAATATTACTTGAAAAATCAAGGAGTTGGTAAAAATGAACGAAACGGATGCCGAATTAAGACAACGACTATCAAAAACGGCCTATGAAGTTACAC
Organism: Secundilactobacillus muriivasis; assembly: GCF_054785195.1. Classification (NCBI taxonomy): domain Bacteria; kingdom Bacillati; phylum Bacillota; class Bacilli; order Lactobacillales; family Lactobacillaceae; genus Secundilactobacillus; species Secundilactobacillus muriivasis. The sequence goes on from NZ_BAABMI010000026.1 coordinate 27,281, forward strand.
AACACGCAGCAACAGAAGCCCCGTATACCGGTGAATATGATCAGTTTAATGAACCCGGAATCTATGTTGACGTTGTCAGCGGCGAACCATTATTTAGTTCGTTAGATAAATACGATGCTGGTTGTGGTTGGCCATCCTTCACGAAGCCCATTCAGCCCGCTGCGGTTACCGAACAACTGGATCAATCACATGGGATGCTTCGGCAGGAAGTTCGCTCTAATCAGGCCAATTCGCATCTAGGTCACGTCTTTTCGGATGGGCCTAAAGCTACTGGTGGCCAGCGATATTGCATGAATTCGGCCGCTATGCGGTTTGTGCCGGTGGCTGAGCTTCAGTCGTCTGGATATGGTCAGTATTTAGAATTGTTTGATGGCTCAGAAACTGAAAGATAAACGGCTTTTTAGTGCTAGACGGTTGCAAAAGCACTTCAACTAACGAATAATGGGAGTTGTAAATCATTATTGAGGAGTTGTTGGTGTTGTACAAAAAGACCATTATTGCATCCTGGATTACCGCAGTCTGTTTGTGTTTGGTATCATTATTATCAGCAATCAGTAAGCAAAACCTGTCGTACCACGTCGCAATCAACGTTGTGAGTTACTTAGGTGTCTATGCTATTGCAACGTATCTATCTAGAGGTAATTCAACAGAAAAAATCGTGTTAACGTTCGTGAACATTCTGGGTGCCGGGATGTTGCTGTCGTTAACGTACGTCGCATTTTTAAAGTATGCGGGTATCATGCGCGTTATCATGATGTTAATTGGCATCGTTGGTTCAGTAAGCGGCTTATTAGCAATCTGGTTTAATAACAAGTTTGAGAAGCCATCGGAAACTGAGTCTGAAAAATAACCGAGAGCAAGTTAGTCGATTAACGGTAAATAAATAAAGCGTATTTAAAACACTGATGTTGAAATCGGTGTTTTTTATTTTGGATTTGAAGAAATCGTGATGAGGTGTGTATTTTTAATCTGAATCACTACTTTGAATAATATATATTATGTAAAGTAGAAGAAAGAATCAGTTTATTGGCTTAAATTGAACTTCCCTTTCTTAGTCTTGTTGATGTTGTTTGCATTGAATTTATAGTTAACGATTTATGCAGCTACATCTAGATGTTTAATTTAATTAATTGGTAATCAATTAACTACGAGTTCGAGTCTGATCAGTTTAAGTGAGTTCATGTTGAAGTTTTTAATTAGCAACTATTCTTCAACCAAGACCCCAAAGTTCTTAATCAGCATAAATTGCTAGTTATTGCTGATTGATTACCGTTTTTGCCGTCTGATCGAATTATCGTCAAAAATTGCTCAATCGCAGTTGGATTCTCCGTCATCAGTTGATCAGTTACCCGTCAATTAATCTGAAATGAGCTTAGAATGCGTTTTAGAGGTAGCTAATGCTTTAAACGTTGATATACCGGTGTTTTGCTGGCCTTAATGATCGTATTTGTTTCGATTGGGTAGTTTTCAATGCTGATTTGATGTATATAACTGGATTCGGATAGTTGCTAACGTTATAACTGTTTAGTGAGTCTATCAAGTTAGTGCTGGAGACGTTCTATTGAAATGCGAAATAATTTGAGATGACTGTAGTTATCGGCGCCGCTTATTCAATCGAAAGTTAACGACGATTTTAACGCTTAACGCTTAGCGGTTGCTAGTTCGAAGTTGAGTTGCAGCTTGAATCATTGTTGATTGTCGATAAAAGAATTATTAATGCAACCACATTCACGTTGTTTGTTAACTATCAAGGTATATGATTAGTACGCCTTATTCCACGGTATCATGCACTTAGATGCGATCGGATATTCATAAGCGTAGTTTAAATCAATTTATGATGACAATTGCGGCTTATCAGTTCAGTTAAAACCATATTTCACGTCTATAGTTGGTTTAATAGTTTCTAAGTTAATCGTCGGTAATCTTGATGATAAGTCGTATGAATTAAACTCCCCTCATAGCTAAAAGCTGCTTCGGGGGAGTTATTTTGACGCGAGGGGGTCTAATACTCATCATTTAAATAGTAAACTTAATAAAACCTCTATTTTATTGATTATTGATTAATGAACACACCCATTTTAATGTTGCACAGTTACTTTGATGATAACTACTGCGCGATTGTCTGATTTATAACGAAAGTAACCAGTTGAACCGACTTTACGGATTTGGAACGTATGTTCTTTCTTTGAGAACGCCCTTTTGCTAAACTTAACTTAATCAGTTAATGCGTGCTCCCTATTAAGTTTATTTCGAAAGGATGATTCCCGTGCCCCGGAAACAACCAGTGCCGCCAAAACCCTTCCCCGTCCACCCTAATCGCCGAACCTTGGTCAAACAACACCTCAATCGAATCCTAGGTGACCTCCCCATTTCCCCTTTATTATCATTGTGCAAACAACACCAAATTGAAGTTCCTGCACACGCAACCAAGCACCTGTTAACAGAGCACCTCGCCACCTACTTTCAACGGCATGCGGTTTCGGAACTGGTAGATGTGGTCACCCAGTATCTAGATGCGTCTGTGGCTGATTTAAAAACGCTTTTTGAACGCTTAACGGCTACTCAACGTGCAAGCTTAGTCGCTGGTGGCTACCTCACCATTAGTCGGACTGCCGAAGTGACGGCGTATGGCAAAGTTTTAATGGTGCCTTACTATGATTACTTTGACTATTTAAATTTATTGGCTCATCAGGCACAAATTCCAGACGCAATCGCCTATGGCCGGTACTTTCGCTTAAAGTCAGCTACCCATCAGGAAAAACAGCGATTGGCGACAGAACGTGAACGTCAACGCCGACAGCTTCATCGAGAACAACAGGCCGAATTTCGAGCAGCGTATAAACTCGCACAAGCTCATCTGGGTGAACCGGGAACGTTAGCGTATCTATTATTGAATCTGGCGTTTTGGACGCACCACATTAACCATTTAGCTAAATTAGACCAGCAAGTCGATTATTATCGCTATAAAGATCTGGCATTACGATTACTTTTTAGATACCGGGACACTGAGTTTGTCTCTGTAGGTGTCTATACGCCTGACCAGCCCGATAAACGTAAATTAACGCTTTGTTCCCACCATTTTGATGAGTATCGTGAGTATTACCGTGATTGGGGTGATTCGGTCATGACTTATTATGCAACGAATCAGGCAGTCGTTAATCAGTGTCCAGGCTGTGAGCTACAGGTTGTGCCAGACTATTACACCCTTTATTTTTTTGAGATTAACAATGAAAAGCTTCGATATGGTTTTCACGTGCCTTATCGAAAAGCATTAACGGCATTTGGTGATCGAACCAATTATCCGTCTGTTGATCACTCAGACGAAAACCAAGAAGGCCCATATCGTTTTGGGCGAGCAATCACCAAAGACGAATTAGCGGTGCTGGGCAACCCAACTGAGATTGTTAACCAATTTGAACAAGCCTACAACGATTTATTGCAATTTGAACCTCCTAACCACTAAAAAGCCCTTACATCACAATATTTAGCCACGCCCCCTTTCTTTTTGGAATCAAATCAGTATACTAACTATGGTATACGAAATTGTGAGACGCATTTGATTTAGAAAGCTGGGGATATTGGACGATGCGGGATTTGACTCAAGGGAAACCGTTGACGTTAATTTTAATGTTTACGATGCCGCTCTTTATTGGTAATTTGTTTCAACAACTATATAACTTTTCGGACGTGCTGATCGTGGGTCAGACGCTCGGGGTGAAACCACTTGCGGCAGTGGGTTCGACGAGTAGTTTAAACTTTTTGATTATTGGGTGTGCCAATGGGTTAACGGCCGGTTTTTCAATTGTTACGGCACAGCGCTGGGGTGCCAAGGATTATAAGGGCATTCGGCAAAGCTTCGCAACGAGTATTATTTTTAGTTTGTTAGTCACCATTGTGCTAACCGCGCTAAGCTTAATTTTTCTAGATCCAATCATGAACCTGATGAGTACCCCGGCTAGCATTTACGCTGATGCAAAGCGGTTTATTTCGGTTATTTTTACCGGTATTTTTGCGTCTGTCGCCTTTAACATGCTCTCAAATGAAATTCGAGCACTGGGTGATTCACGGACGCCGCTGTACTTTTTAATTATTGGGACCGTGGTCAACGTTATTTTAGAGCTATTGTTCATTATTAAATTTCATTGGGGCGTTGCCGGTGCCGGCTGGGCTACTGTGCTCTCACAGGTGTTTGCGAGTGCGCTGTGTGTGATTTATATTGCTAAGCGGGTGCCAGTGCTCCACTTTGGCCTTGAAGATTTAAAACGGGTTAAAGCGGAGTTTACGAACCATGCCCGGTATGGCTTACCCATGGCGTTTCAAACATCAATTATTGCGATCGGTTCGATTGTGCTCCAATCAGCTCTAAACAGTTTGGGTGAACACGCCGTTGCAGCAACAACGGCTGCTTCTAAGATCGATCAATTAGCGATTTTACCAATGATGTCGTTTGGCATCACCATGGCGACTTATACGGCGCAAAACATTGGAGCTGCGAAGTTTGAACGCATCATTAAGGGTGTTCGCCAAGCGTTAACGGCTTCAATTAGCTTTAGCGTTTTAGTCGGGGTCTTGATTATCGTGTTTGGTCAACAACTCGTTATGTTATTTATCGGTCACCAGGATATGCGGGCTTTGGCGTTGAGTCAGACCTACTTTAACGTGGTGGGTAGCTCCTATTGGATTTTAGCAATTCTATTTATTGTGCGGTATACCCTTCAAGGATTGGGTCAAAGTTTAGTCCCGACTTTAGCGGGCGTGGCCGAACTGGTCATGCGGTCGTTTGCGGCAATTGTTTTAGCCCGTTACTTCCAGTACTTTGGGGCGTGTCTCGCTAGCCCATTAGCTTGGTTGGGGTCAACACTTGTCTTGATCAGCTCCTACGTAGCAGCGATCAAGTTACTGCATAAGATGCAGCGGATGCAGGAACAAGTACTCGAATCAGCGGATCCGGACCAGCAAAGTAGTTTTATCAAAACAATTGAAGAAACTTATCGGGTAACGGTTAACCGGCGGAGTTTTGAACGTGATTTAAACAACTAACCTTAACCTAAAATGCGACTAGTAAGTCCGGAATCATCGGAATTTGCTAGTCGCATTTTTTACATATTGCTTATTCACTTAATTTTTGCCAGTCAATGGCCCGACCATGGGTGTACATCTTGCGGTCACGCTCACTGACTTCTCGAAGAACCTTGCAGGGATTACCCACTGCAACCACGTTATCGGGCAAGTCTTTTGTGACAACGCTTCCCGCCCCCACGACCACGTTATCGCCAAGGGTGATGCCCGGCAAGATAATCACGCCAGCGCCTAACCAACAATTTGTACCGATGTGGACGGGTAAATTATATTGATACTCCTTTTCACGCAGTTCAGGGAGAATCGGATGTCCAGCCGTTGCAATCGTCACGTTGGGGCCAATCATAGTATGATCACCAATATAAATGTGCGTGTCATCGACTGCAGTAAAGTTAAAGTTGGCATAGATATGATTACCGAAGTGAACGTGATGCCCACCCCAGTTGGCGTGAAATGGTGGTTCGATATAACAACCTTCGCCAATGTCACCAAATAATTCTTTTAGCAGAGATTGACGTCGATCCAATTCGGTTGGGCGAGTTTGATTAAAATCGTAGAGTAAATCCAGATAGTGATTCTGTTGCTTCAAAATCTCGGGATCGGATGGCAGGTATAGATCCCCGTTATGTTGTGCATCCGTCATAGTTGTGTGCCTCCAATGGGTAATTAAGCTCATTATACCAAACTATGTAAGCGGTTTATAAAAATCAATGCAATTAAATTACTCATAAACGCTAACAGGCCGCCATCAACGATAATTAGGATCGTTGATGGCGGCCTGTTAGATAAGCAAATTAAGCTTTCAATTGATTTAACGTTTCAAAATCAGCGTCGGATAAGGTAATTTCCTGTGCAGCAATATTTTGAACAACATGGTCAGTAGAAGCCGTACCAGGAATTGGTAGGATAACGTCTGAGCGTTTGAGTAACCAAGCTAACGCGATTTGAGCGGGACTAGCATTGTATTTAGCCGCAATGGTGGATAAGGTATCCCCTTCGGTTAACTGCCCTGTTGCCAGTGGGAACCACGGAATAAAGGCGATATGGTTAGCATCCGCATAGTTGAGGACGTCTTCATCCGCCCGGTCAATTAAATTGTAGCGGTTTTGAACGGAAACGATTGGCGTGATCTTTTGAGCCGCCTTGAGTTCGTCAACGCTGACCTGACTTAGCCCAATATGCTTGATTTTGCCCTCTTGTTGCATCTTAGCCAGTTCACCGACCTGATCTTCAATTGAGAAGTTAGGATCGATTCGGTGCAGCTGTAATAGGTCGAGGTGGTCTAAGCCAAGCGTCCATAAGTTAAGTTCAACTTGTTGGCGCAGGTAAGCTGGATTACCAAGTTCAGTCCAAATGTTTGGCCCTTGGCGAGTAAAACCGACTTTCGTTGCCACCATCACGTGACTATCAGGCCGGGCTTGAAGCGCTTGTTTAAGATACTCGTTAGCAAATAGTGGCCCATAAGCATCCGCTGTATCGACAAAGTTGACGCCGTGGTCGATAGCGGTCGTGATGACGTCTACCGCATTTTGCGCATCGGTCGATGGTCCCCAGACGCCTTTGCCTGGGAGTTGCATGGTCCCGTAGCCCAAACGGTTAACGGTGAGGTCATTGTCAAATTTGAAAGTTGTTGCCATAGTGTGTCGCCTGCTTTCTAGTTAATGGGATTAGTTTAAAACTTAGAGTATGGTCTAAGTCAAATAGTTTGTTTTGCGGCGTGATCAAAAAAGCTCACTCAACTTAATAAGAGTCAGCTTTTAAAATTTGGGGTTATCGTTGTGTCCGTGTTTCAACGGGTTCCCACAACCCCCAAGCTACCAGCAATTCCTTCAACCGCACCAATCCCGCCGTTAGTTTTGGCATCGGCTCAGAAGCCAACGAGATTCGCAAATAAGTCTGCGCTGGTCGCGGTCCAACTAAGAACCGGTCGGAGTGAAAGACACTGATGCCCATATCTCGAAAACGCTGTTCAAGCGCATCCCCAGATAAGCCACAATCGTTAATCGGTAGCCAGCGGAATAAGCCAAGAGTTGCGGGCGCTGGTTCGTGAAAGACTTGGTCAAATTGCTGATTGGCGAGTTTGACGAGCCGTTGCTTTTGGCCAATCATCTGGTAGGCTACGCCGGAGAGCAAGGCCTGCGTGATTACCTCAACGTCTAACGCACTGGTTTTAACGTTAATGTTGAACAGCGCGCGTTGAAGCGCCTGTTGATACCGTTCGCCCGCAACTAAGTACGCGACTCGCAAGCCAGATGATAGCGGCTTAGACATACTGCAGACGTATAGGGCTTGCTCGGGAACTAGTTGGCTAAGTTTGGGTAACGATTTTGCCTGATTGATGGTCATGAAGCTTTGATAGTCGTCTTCGATGAGAATCAGTTGATACTGACGAATAATCTCAGCTAACTGTCGTCGACGTGCCTCTGTGTACGTCAAACCTCGTGGATTGCTGAAATCAGGAATCAGATAGATGCCCTTGATGGTCTGAGTTGCACAAATTTCTGCTAACGCATCCGCCGATAGTCCCTCACTGTCGCTGGCAACGGGAACCAACTGCAAATGGTGCATTTTAGCAACTTCAATCAGATTGGTGTACGTAAATGAATCAACAGCCAACCGGTCACCGGGTTCAAATAACCCAAAAATGATCAACGCCAACGCATTTTGGCCACCAGAAGTCACCACTAACTGGTCGAGTGACGCAGAAACGCCAACCCGCTTTAAATAAGTTAGGGCGACGCGTTTATGGGTCAACGTGCCAGTTGGTTCCGCATACGTCAGCAAACGGGCTAAATGCGCCTCGTGGAGCACCTGTTGCGTGACTTTCTCCATCAGCTGGTTAGTTGACTCAAAGGATGCCAAAAAGCCCAGTTCAGTTAACTCCGGTTGCCGGTTTAGTGAGATGGTGACCTTGGCACTGGCATTTTGTGCGATGAAGGTTCCCTTACCCGTAATGCCGTACGTGAGGCCCTGTTCTTGGCTGAGTTTGTAGACTCGGGTAATGGTGGTGAAGTTTAAATCAAGGTAGTCGGCCAATTCTCTTTGGGAAGGCAGCTTGGTTCCCGGCAATAACGTGCCGTTATTGATCGCGTCGACTAACTGCTTCAGCAATGCGCGATAAACGGGGCGACTCAGCTGACTACGATCCGGCTGCCAGGTTAAGGGATAGTCTTCAAATGAGTTAATCGGCATCTAAATCACTACTTTTCGTTTCGGTATGGGTTGCGGTGATCAGCGTGATCACTTGGTTTAATGAGACCTGAAAACTGGTTTCGGCTGGTACGGATGACCGTTGAAATAACCCCCACAGTTCGTTTTGAACGTAGCCAAAGATAAACGCCCGAAACAAGCGTGAATCGTTTAGGATTTCCGTCTCGTCTTGCGAAAACGGTGCTACCAGTCGTTTGAGGAGGCCGATTAAGTCTTTCAGGTGCTCATAAGCATCCGACTGGTGCTGATAATCAACGCCACCAAACGCTAACCGGGTCATTTCCGGCTGGGCTAGTAACAACTGGTAAAGTTGCTCACCAAAGATGCGCAGGGCATCTTTACCAGCCACCCCTGCAAGTTCGGTCTTGATCTTAGCGGTGATGCCGTCTAAGAAATCAACGATCAGCTCCGCGCGAAGGGCTTCCTTACTTTTAAAATACGCATACATGGCTTGCGGCTTAACCCCAAGCGCATCCGCGACCCGGCTGAAACTGAGTTGCTCTGCACCGGATCGATTGATCATGTCAGTTGCGACCGCTTTAATTTTAGTCGCAGATAAATTTCGTTTTTGGACCATTCTGCTCACTCACTTGCTTTTTGTAGGTAATAAGCCTATTATTACCATTTGTAAATTAAATTTACAATAGTTAATTTAAGAAAAGGCTTACATTTATTTTTTGTGATACCAGCCATTATTTAAACTGATTGAGTTGCCCCGTACGCTGCTTTCCTAGGGCGTATTTGTGTGCGGTTTGATCTGATAAAAGTAAGTGAGTTAAGTATAAGGAGAGAGACAGAACCATGGATGAAGCACATCGAGAAAAAAGCCCCTGGAAACGAAATTTAACGATTCTCTGGGGGTGTACGTTTATTGCCGGGATCGCGTTTAGTGAGATCATGCCCTTTATGTCGTTGTACGTCAGCGAATTAGGTCATTTTACAAAAGCGCAAGTTTCCTTTTATAGTGGTCTGGTTTATGCGGCAACGTTCCTGGTGACCGCAATTGTATCACCACTCTGGGGTGCTTTGGCTGATCGAAAAGGCCGTAAGATCATGTTGATCCGGGCGTCATTTGGGATGGCCGTTGCCATGTTTTTAATGGGCTTAGTGTCAAATGTTTGGCAATTACTGGCACTGCGGGCATTACAAGGCCTCTTTTCGGGTTATATTTCCAATGCACAAGCGCTGATTGCGTCACAGACGCCGCGAAACCATAGTGGCCAAGCTCTAGGGACCCTAGTTACCGGTTCCACTTCCGGGATGCTGATGGGCCCGATTATCGGTGGGACGTTGGCGGAACTCTTTTCGATTCGCGACACCTTCTTTATTACGGCAACGTTGTTGGTGATTGCCGGCATCTTGTCTGCGACCCTCGTAACGGAATACTTCGTGCCAGTTAAGCGCGACAAAGCGGCGACTAGTCAGGGCCACATGCTAGGTGGGCTGTTGAGCCAGTTTAAGAATCCTCGGTTGATTATCGTCCTGCTGTTTTCGACGATGTTTGTTCAACTGGGGAACACCTCGATTGCCCCAATCATCAGTTTGTACGTCAAACAGTTGATGCACAATGCCGGTCCCGTGGCGTTCGTTGCTGGAATCATTGCTGCGCTACCCGGGATCTCAAACATCATGGCTGCCCCACGACTGGGTGCTTACGGGGACTCCAACGGCTCTAGTAAGGTGCTGATGGTCGGGTACTTATTTGCGATGATCATGTACATTCCCCAGGGCTTTGTCACCAGCATCTGGGTCTTGGGCTTCCTACGCTTTATGATTGGGATTTCAGATGGCGCACTCTTCCCAACGATTCAGACGTTGTTAACTAAGAATTCGCCAGTGACAGCAACTTCAGCGATCTTTAGCTGGAATCAATCCTTCCAAGCATTAGGCAACATGTTTGGTTCCCTACTTGGCGGGTCGTTAGCCGGTTTGTTCGGCTACAACGTCGTGTTCATCTCAACCGCGGCATTACTGATGGTCAACTTCTTGATGTTGTGGATCACACAACCAGCCCTTCGAATTAAATTGCACCGGGCTTAATCAAATGACGTTAGATATGAACGGCGCTTAAATGAGGCCAACTTCACTCATCAGGTGAGGTTGGTCTTTTTTTGAACAATTAAGCTTAATTGGTTCGCGTTGCATCAGAAGTGAACGTTGTTGCGCCCCTTGGATTTAACTCGTTTTTTAGTAGCTCACTTAACTTCTGGAGCAAGGATGCTTGGTGGTGCTAAAGACGGTTTCTCATGCTTAAATAGTCACCCTAATCACCATCTAATTATAATCCATACAATTTTAACATTGATTGTATGCTTAAGTCCCGGTAAACTGGATTTTAGATTAAAAATTGAGGTGATTGGATGAAACCAGTAATTGCGCCGGCTTTCAAAGCGGCCTTTCCCCAAACTGTGCCGATTATGACCGGGTTTTTATTTTTGGGGCTTACATATGGGATTTACATGCACGAAGGTGGGTTTAGCTTTTGGTACCCCTGTCTGATGGCGTTGACGATTTATGCTGGTTCAGTGGAGTTTGTGATTGCGAGCTTGCTACTGCAGCCGTTTGATCCGTGGAGTGCGCTGTTGTTGACGTTGGTGATCAATGCGCGACACCTGTTTTACGGGATTTCAATGCTGGATCGTTATCGAGGATTGGGTTGGAAAAAGTTTTACATTATTTTTGGCATGTGTGACGAATCGTTTGCCATCAACTATGCTACCAAGCCGGCCAAGGATATTGACCATGGCTGGTACATGTTTTTCGTGACCTTGTTGAATCAGTGTTACTGGGTCGCAGGCGCCACGCTTGGCGGCGTGTTAGGCGGTTTGATCACCATGAAGCTTCCCGGATTAGGTTTTGTGATGACCGCTCTGTTTATCGTGCTCTTCTTGAATCAATTTTTGGCTGAAAAGAATCATACTAGTGCCTACATGGGCTTGGGACTGTCCATCATTGCGCTGATTATTGTGGGTAAAACCTACTTTATTCCGGTAACCATGGTATTGCTGATCATCGGGTTTACCATTGATTACCGACGGAAAGGAGCGACTGCGCGTGACGTTGACTGAACAAGTGCTCACCATTGCGGCGGCGGTCGTGGGGACCATGATCACCCGCTTTTTACCGTTTTTGGTCTTTCCGAGCAATAAACCAACCCCCGTTTACATTCAACAATTGGGGCGCTTTTTACCACCAGCGATTTTGGCGATACTGGTGATTTACTGTTACAAGGCAGTGCCGGATTTACCCTGGGCCCAAATCTGGCCACAATTATTGGCTGGTGCCGCAACGGTTGCTGTGCACCTTTGGAAACGTAATCTGTTCTTGTCGATTGCGACGGGGACGTTGTTGTATATGGGACTATTGCAGATCCTATAAGCTAAAAATAGGGCAAGTTACGCATAAAGGAATGCGTGATTTGCCCTATTTTTTAGTATTGAAATGCAAGAATATTTAATTCAAGTTGTTTGGTTTTGTATTACCCCCGTATAAAATGAGACTAATTAGAATTAATATACTCATTATGAATTAATTTTCATAAACACGAGTTGCCTTTTTAGATAAATTAATGATGTTAAAACGTTATTATTGACCGTATAACGACATGATGGGATAATATTGATTGAGGTGATTGACATGGAAATGACGTTGAAACAGGTGTTAAATCAACAGGGAATTGTAGATCAAAGTGCAACTCAGTTAGCTCAAAAAACGAAGTTACCTAGAACGACAATTGTGGGTGCTCTTGATCGCCCGATTGGCAATTCTAGCTTTAAAGTCATTGCTAAAATTTTAAAATTAAATCAGATTTCTTTGGATGTCGTAAATGACGCTTATTTGGCCGATTATGATAAAGCCCCGTCACAAGTTGAAAGTGACTTTTTAAACCAAACTGATTTAAGCACCCTAACGATTATGGGGATTCAGTTTAGCACGAAAGAAAATTTCTGGAACACTCGTGACAGTATTATTAACAGCATCTACGAAGGCTATCAACCTACTAAAAAAGATGTTGAAGATGCGTACCAGCATTTAGAACAAGGCGTGTCAGCAGATGAAGTTGTCGCTAATATTATTGCTGAATTTAAGGAATCCTGATGAGTTGGATAACGGATACACTTCAGGATAACGGTACGTTAATTAATAAGCTAAACATTACGAATGCACATCGTTTATTTGTGGCTGAATCCAGAATTTCTCAGGTTAGATATCAAGAGATAATTAACCACCCCATTAACATTAAAGATATTGAGTCGCTCAAGGTGATTCATTATAGATTGTTTGGGGATATCTATTCTTGGGCGGGTAAGTTTAGAACCGGTAATTTCCATAAAAATAGTACTGAATTTTTCCCGGTATCTCGGTTTAATTATGCTATTGAAGACTTGAACACCCAAATTAGTCACTTTAACCAGCAATCATATCATTCAACAGAAACACAATTGTATGATTTAGCGCAGCTATTACTGGATATTAACATGTTTCATCCGTTTCGCGAAGGAAATGGACGCGCACAGCGACTTTTTATTACACTGATTGCTGAACAAAATGGGATGACACTGCATTTGAAAAAAAGTAGTCCCGCCTATGATAGTTATATGCAGGCTGCGGTTGCGGATGATTTAGAAATGATGGTTGAGGCGTTAACTAAGTCAATTGCGAATGATAGTTGATAGTGAGAAATACCTGACCAAACATTCTTTAGATGACGTTATTCCCATCAAATAAAGGCAACTGCTGCAAATAATCAATATCTTCTCGATCAGCTGCCTCACCTTCTGCCAAAATCGCCAATTGCCGAATCACTGTTGCCCCGGCGGATGTTACTAATTGTTTAGCCGTCTCGACAGACCCACCAGAGCTGATGACATCGTCAACGATGATAACCCGTTTTCCCCTGATCAATTGGGCATCCGTCCCGTCTAACACTAGTTTTTGCGGCGTACTCGTTGTGATTGCCTCAACCGGTCGTTCAATCGGTTGTTGCATGTAATCTTTAACCGACTTGCGTAGTACGATATAGCGGTTATGATGCGTTAACCAACTCAGTTCTTGAGCTAGCGGAATCCCCTTGCTTTCCATAGTAACGAGGTAGTCAAAGGACACGTTAGCTAATTTCTTAGCCAATTCATTGGCTGCATAGTGCGTTAGCTCCGCGTCACCAAGTAGGACGAATGACGCAATGGTTAAATTAGGTGTCAGTTGGATCAGGGGTAAGTTTCGGGTGATGGGACCGAGGTTAAGTTGATAGGTTTGGGTCATATTGAACTCCTTTATGAAATGAGCTTTGATTGACTTAAAGTTCGTCATTTACTTCTAATTATACTTCTTTTTTAGTTATTCGTTAATAATCACACTAAATTAAGAACAATTATGTAAAAATGTTATTTATAGTACAGGACTATACACCTAAAATAAATCATTTATAAAAAGCGTGCCCCTCACAAAACTCAAATTGAGCTCTGTGAGGGGCAAGTTTTTTATGATTAAGATGATGCTTTCTGGGTTGATTGCTACAAAATCGGCGACAACAATCTCGAAAAGGCCTGCTTAAACCGCAACCAACGTGACATCTCACGGAAGTCCTGCGGCGTCACTAAGGTACTCTTTTCGATATCGGTTTCAAAAATCGTGCGTAACTGTGACGCAACTTTGAAGTCGTAAACGAAAGCGTTGGCTTCGAAATTTAGTTTGAAACTACGGAAGTCCATGTTGGCTGAGCCGACACTGGAAATCGCATCGTCGATCACCATTGTTTTGGCGTGCAAAAAACCGTTTTGGTAGAAGTAGATCTTCGCCCCATCTTCCGCTAATAAGCGCGCATAGTACTGCGTTGCTCGGTAGACGAAGGCGTGGTCTGGCATGTGTGGCACCATGATGCGCACATCGACACCGGAGTGAATGGCACTGCGCAGTGCGTTAAGCACACTATCATCTGGAATCAGGTATGGCGTTTGAATGTATAGCCGTTGTCGGGCGCTATTGATCATCCGCAAGTAACCGAGTTTAACCTGTTCCAAATCATCATCAGGCCCACTGGCGACCACCTGCATCATGGTTTTTCCTAACCCGTTATTGCCCTTAGGAAAGTGGGTTTGGTTAATGTCCATCTTGAGCTTTGGATCGGTAGTGGTCGCGTCCCAATCGCGGATGAACTGTTGTTGCAGCGCCAAAACGCCGTCGCCTTCGACCTTCAAATGCGTATCGCGCCAGTAGCCGAACTTTTTATCCCGGCCAACGTACTGATCACCAATGTTGAAGCCGCCAATGTAGCCGGTCCAGCCATCGATTGCCACGATTTTACGGTGATTTCGGAAGTTGAGTCGGAAATCTAGCCAGTTAGAGTGAATGCCCAAGAAGGGTTCAGCCAGTCCGCCAGCTTCTCGTAGCGGTTCGAAAAAGTCGCGCTTGGTGCCCATGGAGCCCCATGAATCGTACAGTACCCGTACTTCAACGCCCTCGCGTGCCTTTTCAATCAGTGGCGCCAGCATTTCACGACCAAGTTCATCGCCGTAAAAGGTGTAGAACTCAACGTAAACGTTATGCTGCGCCTGTCGAATCTCCTGCCGAATGTCGGCGAATAACTTTTGCCCATCCGTAAAGAGCTCAGATTGGTTATTGGTGGTCACAAATGCGTGGTCAATGTTTTGAAACAGGTTGATCATGTTTTTGACCGATGCTTCACGGTGGGTATCATCTGCCGTTGCCGGTGGCAATAGTTCCTGTTGCCGGGCTAGAGTCTCAGTTAGCTCAGCGTTTGGCTGAACCTGAATCTTTCGTAATTGCCGGTGGGTGAGCTTTCGACCGAAAAAGGCGTAGAGTAAAAACCCAATGATCGGCAGTAAGTTTAAAACTAGCAACCACGCCCAAGTTGCTGCGATGTCGCGTTTTTCCCGAAAGACGGTGATTACCGCCGCAATCACGTTTAAAACGAAAATAACGGTAATGATCGTGTTAACAAGTGTCCAAGTCATAGTGAATCGTCCCCCAAATTAAGCATGCTTTTACGGTAGCGCAAAATTGAGGTGGTGTATAGAGGGAAATGTGGATTTTGACAATGAAATGAACTAGTTTATTTCGTATTATGGTAACTAATTAGTTGTGATTACAGCGTCACTTGTATATACTCTAGATATACCATAAAAATTTGGAGGCGGTACGATGACAATCAAAAGTCGAAAAGTTGGTAATTCAATCGTGTTAACCGTTCCTGACGGTTTTAAACTACCCGTTGGCATTGATTTCGAGCCAAGTATTGATGATCATGGTAATTTGATCTATAAACGAGTATCTTCAGAGACACTTGAACCGACGGATGTTGAAAATATTCACGAGTTTATGGATCGATTCCAGCCACTGATGGAGAAGCTAAAAGATCAATGACAATCAGATATTTAACCCAGGCCGAGCTTATCGAAATTAACAAGTATGCCGTTCAACAAGTCGGTGGTATCACTTTCGGTGTCCAATCGAAAGCGGCACTACAAGTGATCGTAAACCAACCACAGCAAGTCGTTTTTGGTCATGAACTTTATCCGACTATTTGGTTAAAAGCGGCGTTTATCTTACAAAAGATTACGAAAAAACACGTTTTTATTGATGGTAATAAAAGAACTGCAATTCAGTCTGCACTGTATTTTTTGATGATTAATGGTCACCAAGTGAAGGATGACCGGGTCGTTAATAGCGCCGATCAATTTATGCTGTCAGTCACCAATTCACCTGACAGTGAAGATACAATGTTAATGATTGCCAAATGGTTAGCGATGGTTTGCGAGTAATACTTGCACCCCATGGTCGTTTCTGATACAGTATCCCTAACGTATCTGATAGCCACGGACTAGCGCCGGGGTCATGTTACTAGCGGGGACACCACTAGGCGAGAACGCCTGGTTGAGTGTCCCCTTTTTGGTGTTTTCCAGGCGTTAATTGATTGCCGGGAAAGGATTTATAAATAAATGCAAAAAGCTAAAATGAAAAAAATGGTGCCGTTTTCGGTAGCCATAGTCTTGATTGCGATGAATCTACGGATGGCGATTATTAGCGTGCCGCCCCTTACGACTAAATTACTGGGCGTTGGGATCAATTCGACCACGATTGGCTTGTTGACCACGATTCCGTTACTTTGCTTTGGTGGCTTTTCGGCGTTGATTGGTGTGCTGGTTCCCCGAATTGGGGCCAGTCGATTAGTTGCTATTAGTTTAGCGGTGTTAGCCGTTGCTAACTGGGTGCGGGTGCTTAATCAACCACTACTATTAATTGGGACGGCGTTCGTTGGTTTATCGATCACGGCGTTAAATGTGCTACTACCGGTAATTATTTTGGAAAATCGACCGCAGGAAACCGGGCGGCTTAATGGCTTGTACACATCGACCTTTAACGTTTGTGCTGCCATTGCCAGCATGCTGGTCGTTCCCGCTGCAACCTTGTGGGGCTGGCAAGTCACGATGCAGTGGTTATCAGTTCCAGCGGTGCTCGGGTTAGTGAGTTGGTGGTTAACACCTAAGCAATCAGGCACTCGTCATTTAGTTCACCAGTCGAAGGCGACCTTTGATTGGCAACTCTTAAAACAACCAGCCGTCTGGTTACTAGCGCTCTTTTTTGGTGGTCAATCGTTGGTGTTCTACACGGTTTCGGCTTGGTTACCCAGCATTTTGACGGCGCATCAGTTAACGCCAACTACTGCTGGTATTAGCCAAGGCCTGTTTCAGTTGATTGGCGTGCCGGCAGCGTACTTGTTGCCTCAACTTCGGCAGGATCGGCAAAGCTTGATGCGCGTGATGGTCATGCTCTTAATGGGTTATGTATTGGGAATTGGCGGCCTTCTCGTTGGTGGCCAGTCAGTGATTATCCTAGAGCTGGCGACAGTTATTCTGGGCATCACAACTACCGCAATTTTCTCGCTGGCGTTAAGTCTGGTGACGTTGGTGGCCCAAACGGCCGTGAATGCTGGCATTATCGGCGGGGTTGTGCAGTCGATTGGGTACCTATTGGCAAGTATCGGACCAAGTTTGTTGGGGCAGTTAAAAATGCAGACTCAAAGCTGGAACATTGTGCTACTCGTTTTGATGCTGATTTCGGCAATCGTTATTTTGATTGGCTTCGGTCTTACCCATCGACTACCAACGCAAAATGCAGCCAATTAAATTAAATGCCCCACTTTTCTGAAAATTCGGTACAATAGTGACTAATTGAATTGTTGTGAATGGAAGTGGGTTTATGTTACTTGTAGGGACCATCGTTGCATTTGGCATCTTGATTGGTTGTGTCTTACATCAAATTCCGTTGGGCTACGCGTTACTGGGTTGCTGGTTAATTTTTAGTTTGATTGCGCGCCGTGAATTAACCTGGCGGCAGATTCTGCAATTTTCTTGGCGAGGTGCCAAGACGTCTTGGGGCGTCATCAAGACCCTGTTGTTGATTGGGGCGACAATTGGTATTTGGATGTCCTCTGGTACGATTGCGACCATCGTGTATGATGCGTGTTTATTGATCAACCCGCACTACTTTATTCCGATTGTGTTTTTAGTCTGTGCGGCGGTTTCGTTTGTGATTGGGACCTCGTTTGGAACCGTCAGCGTGGTGGGCTTGCCGTTGATGCTGATTGCGAAGAGCGGGGCCATTAATCTGGATATGGTCGCCGGTGCAATTATTGCGGGTATCTACTTTGGTGATCGATGTTCGCCACTGTCGTCCAGTGCAAGCTTGGTTGCCACATTATCGATGACCAACCTATTTCGCAACATTAAAAACATGTTTAAAACGTCGTGGGTCGCATTATTAGTTAGCGTTGGCGGCTACTTTATCCTTGGTAACCTGCATCCGCTCAACCACCTCAACCGGTCGTTACTGACAACGTTGCGTGACAACTTCCACATTTCGTGGCTAATGCTGGTACCGGCAGCGATTATTCTGATTTTATCCGTTTTCCGCCGGCCAATCAGCGAATCTATCCTAGTCAGTATCGTGAGTGCTCTTTTAATTGGCGTCTTTAGTCAGCACACGGCATTGGGCACCCTACTTACGTCACTGTTTCTGGGATTCAATCCGGGACCGCACCAACTGATTCAAGGTGGTGGTATGATTTCAATGGTCAATCCGCTTAGCGTGGTGTTTCTCTCGTGTGCGATTGCGGGTATTTTCGACCACTTAGATAGTTTCAAACAACTTCAGACTCGACTGGCGCATCCGGAAGGCTCACCCGCGAAACGCTTTGGCATTACCGTGTTTGCGAGTTTGGTAACTGCCGGTATTGGCTGCAACCAATCAGTAGCAATCATCATGACGAACACGCTGGTAAAACGCAATTACCCCAATCAACATGATGAATTAGCGATGGGGTTGGAAAATACTGCCGTGTTACTCGCTCCTGTAATTCCGTGGAATATTGCGGTATTTGTCCCCATTGCCATTCTGGGGACGAGTTTTACGGGTTACCTCCCCTATGCGTTTTATCTGTACTTAGTCCCAATCTTTTACGGATGCTGGCAATTATTACGTTCCAAGCAACGCACGATTGTACAAAAACGCAATATTAGATAAAAATGATTGTCATTTAATTTTTATCTGTGCATATCGACAAAAATGACCAACGCAGATGCCACCTCCCCTAATGTGATTCGTGTTACACTATAGTTGTAATGATCATTACATTAAACCTACAGCGGTTTTCAGCTAACCCTTCCAACGGGGGTTGGCTGTTTTTTTTGAGTTGGTTATCGCGGTCAGAAAATCTAATTGATTTGCGCCTAAGTACCCGCTTTTTTTAATTTTAAGTAAGCATGCTTTCTTGATTCCCAAGACCTAATAAAACGCATTCTGCTAATTGAGCCTGACCAGCTAGTCTGATAAAATAAACTTTTGACGCTAAAAAATTAAGGAGTGATCCCGATGCCCCGAGCAATTAAACGCCAGTGTTATCAAACGATTCAACCGCTTAAACTTTATTTTGAACATGCAGGTCAGCTTAAAAACGAGTATCTGGCACCTAATCAGCCACTAGAACTCATACTGCCAGCTACGACTGATGACTCAGCAACGATGGTGGCCGTTAAAATTCCCGGATTAACACCGGTTTTTCACGTTGAGCGTGCTGATTTAAAGTTAACTGCTAAACCGATTAGTAGTAAGGCATTTGATCAAATTAGGGTCAACGTTGAATCGTTGCAACGAGTAACGGGAGATTTTGAGCGATTTGAAGTCCTCCCCTTCTAAAAATTCGGACAAACGAGGTAAGTTGGCGTTTTAGTAGTTGCAAATGTAAATTTCTTTACAAAAAATTACGATTTCCTTCTCAAATTAATTACATTTTCATGTCATAATGATGACTAAATGAAACGAACGAGATTTTAATCGCTCAAAGAAAGGATTCCTGCCCATGCTAAAACAACTTCAAACCATTAAATTGCCCCTAACCAACCTGATTACGTGGCGTCAACTCCCTAGACTGTACGGCATGAAGGCCGCTGAGACGTGGTCACAAACAAGTGATGCCCTTCAGCAAACGGCCCAAATTGACGAGATTGCTGAATACTTTAGTCAGGATCAAGCGCAAGGAGCTGTTTTAGCGGATACGCACTTACGAAATTTGTGGGAGCAACAGTCGGCTCAATTTGAGCTATATGGAATTCCAGAAATTGGGCGCTATGTGCTGGTTGTCAGTCGAACCATCTAAATTGAATTATTAAGCTTCATGAACCAAAAAGTTGTGGTCAGGCATCTTCAAGATGTTAACGACAACTTTTTTTAATTTAGTGTAGATTAATAATGACGGTTAAATTAGCTGATTACGTACGTGTTTTAGTACATAATATAGAGTGAATAACGTACAAGGAGTGAATAAAATGGCTGACTATCAAAATTTAATGGCGTTAAAATCACAGTTTGTCCAGTAAGCTACCACTAAAATTTAGGAGATGGTACTGCGTACTAATCCCATAACCTTAATGGATCCAAATGAGATAGAGGCTTGGCTCGATGAAGACTAATGAGTTCATTACACATTTTGTGGCATATGTCGATTATTGGATATTTAACGGATGATGATGTTTTCCAATGGTTGTCGTCATCCATTAGTCTATCGAATTAAGCGAGAATTACAGGTGGCGGTAGCGAAACGATTAACTAATTAGTTACTGTTCGAGTATTTTGACCGACATAAAAATAAAATCTATGGTATGCTAATACCCTAACATGATCGTCTCATCGAAACAGCCAGTCTCGCTTGTCGGGAGGGCTGTTTTTTTGTGACGTCGCAAAACAGCAGTCAACCGCCCCATCGTTCGCTAACGATTAGGTGATTGACTGCTGTTTGAGGTACCTACCGCCAAAGAATATCCAAGGCGGTTTTTAGTGGTTGGATAATGTCGGGCTGATCGTGACCAATAACCGAGTTACCGATTAGAGTTGCGAATTGCTGGTAATACCAGTGTTGATCTTCACGGCTGCTGTTGAAGCGGGTCCATAGTGCCCCACCGACTTGCTGATAATCGGTGACCATTTCTTGAATGTTAGCGGTTTTATCCGCCAAGGCGACGTAGAGAATTCGTGAGTTTTGCTCAGCTTCGTGGGCTAACCTTGCGATTTGATCCAACTTTCGGGTGCGCCAAGTGCCAACTTCATCAACGTGGCCGAGCTTGTTTTCCGTTTCAGCGGCGACTAGGTCTCTGATGACTGATCCAAAGCGACGTTCGAGGTCGGTCAGCGTCGTTTCGGTATCTTCAACCGTATCATGCAACCAGCCCACGGCAATCAGCGTTTCGTCGTTAGCTGTCCATAATTTGAGCCACTCAGTCACGGCAACCAAGTGCGTCACAAACGGCATCTTAGGCTTTCCCTTGCGGTGTTGATTAGCGTGAACATAGGTTGCGAATTGTTGGGCCGTTAAGGTTAACGGTAAGGCTGCAATTTCGGCGTGCGTTAATTCAGTCGAGTGAATTGTTTTTGAGTTTGGCTTCAAGGTGGCCTCCTTTTCGTCATCAGTCATTGCGAACTAAATGTAGCTACCGTAGACATCGTCGCGAAAATCTTCGACATCAAAGCCACCTTCAATATCCATCCGAGTTTCGTATTTCACGGTATTTCGGCAAATATCATAAAAGTTATTAAATAGGGTTTCGTTGTCCTTGAAGTTCCACCAATGCCAGTCGACTTTGATGGCTTTATTAGATGGAATGTCTAATCTTACGAGCACAACGATTTTGAAGAAGTTATCCGGGTCGTCTTTATCGCTAAAAGTCAGATTCAGACCGATACGGACCAGATTAGGTTCTTGAATGTCATCGTCAAAAAAGACGTTTGAATCTAATTCTGGGTCTAGGGTGTGTGGATCATAATTATTTCCAGTTGAAAAGTCTTCTAACAAGTAACCTAATACGATGTAGTCTACGGGTTGCATGGCAAGTACCTCCATCAAGTTTAATGGTTTAAGATTAGCACTTGGTAGCGACACTGGCTGTCGCTTACGGTGTTAGTTGATTTTTTAGGTGTTCACCAAACCCGAACACCCCGACCGCTTTCTCGATATTCCCAAGCCGCTTGTGAAAAGATACACTTAATGTATTAAATACAGGAGGCAACAATCATGAAAAAACTCACCGATACTGTTACTTTTCGCCATGGTGCAACGATCAATACTCGAATCGCCCAATCACCAATGTTAACGAATAGTGGTTCAGACGAAAAAGTCACTCAGGATACGATTGATTACTATAGTGCGCGTTCCAAGTCTGCTGGGATGGTCATCGTCGAATACACCAGTGTTAGCCCTAACGGTGGTCCATCTCGTTCTTGGGTCCCAGATCGTGAGCAGTTAGCAATCTACAACGACGATTTCAAACCCGGTTTTAAGCGAATTGCCGATGGCCTAAAGAAAGATGGTAACAAAGCAATTCTGCAAATCGTTCATTCTGGACGTGAAGCACAGTACCGTTACGAGTTAGGTGGCCGAGTTGAGGTACCAACTGACATGGACTTTCCATGGATCGACTACCCGCTGCATGAGTTAACTGAAGACGAAGTTTGGGATATCGTCCATGATTTTGGGGCCGCTACAAAGCGTGCGATTGACTGTGGCTTTGATGGCATTGAGATTCACGGGGCTAACCACTACTTGCTTCAGGAATTCTTCTCTGCTTACTCTAACCAGCGGACCGACTTTTGGGGTGGTAGTTTAGAGAAACGGATGAATTTTGCGATTGAAGTGTCTCGCGAGGTCTTTAAGACCGTTAAGGCCTACGCACCTGATGACTTTATCGTTGGTTACCGGATCAGTCCGGAAGAAATTCATGGTGAAAACGTTGGCTACACTTGGCACGAATCACAGCAACTAGTTCAAAAATTGACTGAATTATTTGAATTTGACTACATTCACCTATCAACGAATGATTATGCCAAAACGCCAACTGATTCGGACCAGAATTTTGCCCAATTACTAGGGACTGGTGTTAAAGCACCTGCCCTATTGATGATTGCTGGTGGCCTCAATACGGTTGCTAAAATGGAAGATGTTTTAAACTACGTTGACATTGCAGCCCTTGGTCGAGCAACCTTAATTGACCCACAAATTGCTGAAAAAATTAAAACGGGTCATGCTGATGAGATTTTACTCGAATTCAACAAAGAATCGGTTGATGCATCAAAGCTCACACCGGGATTGATTCAGTTACTAGCGAACACCCCTTACTTTGCAATGCCGGGCACGGATTACTTACAGACGTTAACGGATGTTAAGCTTTCTGATGCTGTGACCCATGATGGCACTAAATAAAGAAGCGCTAGAAAAAGAATGCCAGTCAGGCATTCTTTTTTAGTTGCGCACTTATTTCATCGATCAAGCTACGGGCTTGTTCTGATAATTTGTGGTTGGGATTGGTCAACCAGCCAAGCACAAAGGTATCATCGATAATGTTGCTGACGTCGATCCAGCTTAAATTGGAAAGTTCGTTCGTGCTAGAAAGGTTACCTTGAAAGACGCGACCAAAGCAAACCGTATTTAATTTTGTCACGACCTGTTCCATCGCCCAAGAGTCATCGATTCTGGCAATCAGTGGCAGTGGCCCGCACTGAAATTGTAGACGTTCAAATAGCCTATCGTGAAATTCATCGTTGAACATGCTGTACCTCTGCGTTTTCAGGTCCGCCATTGTGATTGGTCGATTTAACTGCGTTAGCTCATTATCTGGCGCACACATCAGGACCAACTTGCTGGTGCTGACCGGTGTAAATTCTAAATCAGCAATTGAATCGTCTAAAGCACTACTAATGGCGACGAACCCGGCATCAATCTCTTGGTTCGCTACACGATGGACAATCGAGTTGAATTCGTGACAGCTGATATTCAATTGCAGATTGTGATACTTGGTCGAATAACCGTCAATAAAGGTGGTCATGAACGGCCTAAGCATAATGTTCATGTATTGAATGGCTAAGCTTTGATGCTCTTGAGGGCTAGCAACGACCGAAGCGATATTTTCAAGTTGATTTTTATCTCGCAAAATATCAGAAACCGATGATAGCAATTGGCGACCTTCAGGGGTTGGTTTGGTCCCACTGGTCGATTTGTCGAAGAGCCGCACGCCCAGTTCAGTTTCTAGCTGACTGATAGCGCCACTTAAACCGGATTTACTGATATGCAGGGCATCCGCAGCTTTTTGCATCGAGTTATGCTGAGACAGGACTTCGGTGTAGAGTAATTGTTCAAAATTCATGGTGGTTGGCCTCTAATCTTCTGGAATATTAACCGGATCCATACCTATCCAGTTTATCATAATGGGTGAAATTTCCAGTGAGTGTATTTGAAACGAGACCTAATACCATCAACTATGCATGATGTCCTCCAACCAACCCACTTCGTTCAATCGCCGTGCCACCCGCAGTCAACGATGACGCGCGAACCAGCGCTTTATACCCATACTTTTTACGAATGCGGTCAATGGTAATCGCTAGTTGCTGCTTATGTAACGTCAATGCCGGATCCTCAAACAACGAGAACTGAATCAGTCGTTGCTGAGAAACCTTAGCGCACCGTACCCCAACCGAGCGCACTGGACTGCCATCCCACTTGGAATATAGGAGGTACCAGATGGCTTCAGTGAGCTGGCGAGTATCATTGGTTGCCTCCACGTGCATTTGGGCCGAGAATCGTGAATTACCGGCTTTATCGGTATCTGCAAAGCCAATCGATAAACTGACCAGTTCACTGACGACGTGATGGTCGCGTAACCGAGTGGCCACTTGATCGGCAACTTCGGCGAGCACCGTTTCTAGTTCCCGCGGATTCGTATAATCACGCATCAGAATTTGAGAGTTGCCGTATCCCTTGTTATCGCTACGGGGGACGTATTTTTTACTCAAATCCGAATAATCGATTCCCCAAGCATGGTAGTAAAGCTGTTCACCTAGAACGCCGAATTGACGCTTTAAGCGCTTGATATCAGCGTGCGCCAATTCGTTCACATTAAAAATACCGATGGCGTTCAGCCGCTTCGCAATTTTATCCCCGATACCCCACATATCGGTAAGTTTCGGGATCGTCCAAATGGTTTCTGGTACGCGCTTATACCCCCATTCAGCAATCCAAGGTGCCTGTCGCTTAGCATCGTTATCTAAAGCGAGTTTCGCCATCAATGGATTAGGACCAATGCCAATCGTGGTAATGATCCCCGTCTGATTGAAGACCCGTTGCTGAATTTGACGCGCAATTGCCTGGTTATCACCAAACAGGCGGTGACTGGCACTGACGTCGATAAAGGATTCGTCGATTGAATACGGAAACCAGTGCGCGTCATCAGTGAACTGGCGGTAAATGGTGTTAATCCGGTAGTTAAGTTTGATGTAGTCTTGCATATGTGGCTCGACCAGTTCAAGGTTCATGGTGTCGTTGAGTTCGAAGCGACGCGTTCCCAGTTTGACCCCATAGGTCTGTTTGCTGTAGGGACTCGCTGCTAGGATTAAGCCACCACTAGACTCTTCACGTGACAGGACTGCAATTTTGGCGGAGGTTGGGAATTCGCCGCGTTTGATGGCTTCGGTTGACGCATAGAACGATTTGCAGTCGATGCACATGACATCGTGAACGGGTAAGTAATCAGGATCTGATAAGGGCGTTTCAAACATCTTGCACCCACCACTTTTCTCGCTTGATCAGTTCTGCGTGGCGAATCGCGTTAAATAAAATCGTCAGCATGCCGGTATCCGTCTGTAAAAAAACAAAGGGCCGTTCAAACCCAATGATGATGCCCTGATGGTTGGTTAGACGATTGCTAACCTCAATTTGTAAATTGACGGTCTTAGTGTGTTCCCAGCTTTGCTGCAGCAATGAATCAATCGTTTCGGCTGGTTGTTGAGATAACCGCGTTAACGCTTGTTCATTGGCGCGCTCCTGATCCATAAAGTTGGTGTGATCAGACATGAAAAAGCCCAGCCATTTCACCATTCCGCGGTCACGGTATAACCATTTTTCTTTAGGTACTTCGTGAATCATGCTGATCACCTCTTTAAACTTAATATGTCAATCTATCCATGGCCGTGAATGAGATCGTTAGTGATGTCTCTGGTCGGATGAATGAGCTGATGCGTGTTGCGGTAATAGATCGTTAACGCCGAAAATGATTGTAAGTCGGCTAGTACGTGCTCGTATAAGGCCTTATCTCTGGGAATCGCTAGTAACTCGTGCGAATGTAAGAGCGCCGTTCCCTGCTTCTGCTTTTCAAGGAAGAAGTAGTACTGGTCGAAGAAGTGATTATCAACTACTAATAACCAATAACGGAAGCGATATTCACGTAGAAAGTAGTAATCATATTGGGCCTTTAGTTGCCTAGATTCCTTTATCATCCCAACCACCTCTTGAATACATTATACGAACGTATGTTCTGATAGTCAAATGTTCTTGAAAAGTGGGTACGAACACGCAAAAACGACCCAGTCTCGAGGGGGAGAGCTGAGTCGTTTGTTGTTCAAGTTATTGTTTGTAGTATAGATGGCCTTCAGGACCGTAACCCTTTATAAATTTGCCATTGTAGTAGTGTAAATAGTTTGTCGCCTTGAACTTATTACCAACTTTGTAGAACCGGTAATAGTATAAGTCATGACCAGCAGTATACAGCCATTCATGTCCGCGAACGTAATAGTAACGGCTACCGGCCTTGTGGTGATAAGCAGTTTGCTTTAGATGCGTCCCATCACCAGGACCACCGCCACTTGATAACGTTGATTTACCTAAGATAAAGTTATAACGGAATTTATATTGAGAAACCGGTTTAGTTTCCCAAGTTCCTCGTAACGCAGCGGGCGTACCCTTGTGCCAAGTTGTCGCATGGGCAGTTGTAGTTCCGGCAGTGCTAACGCCAATCAATAGACCAGTTGAAGCAGTGACTGCCAATAACAAGGCTTTAACGTGCTTATTCAATCCCATCTTTGATCCATCCCCTAATCTTATCAAGATATCTTATTATAGCATTATCTATCTATAAATTTTAGGCAGTTGATTGTTTGATGCGTTGCTTAAAGCGTTATTTGCTAAGATCCATGTTTTGCCAAGTTTTGGTTGTGGCATTATAGCGCCATTGAATTGTAACACCATACTTAGCGTCCAAACTGTATTGTTTATAATAAGCATCATTTGCCAGTGGAAATTTAAAACTTACATCTTTTGGTTCGATGGTTCCCCAACCAACATCATCAGGTAGATTTGAAAGGCAATAATAACTGGTATTTACAGCAATTCGACTTACAACATAATCTGGAACGTACCCTTGTTGGCCATTAATTTCAACTGGAATTGTATTGAATTGGCTATGTGCATTCCAGTACGGTAAGGCTTCGTTATTTTTAACTGTTGGTAACGGTTCGAATACCTTAATACTCTTAATTCTGTCTGCATCGTTGCGAGGTGAATTCATGATTATTGAAGCGTATCCCTGCGCTTGTCTATCAGGAAATAAATAAAAATCACCGGATCTTTCAATATAGTATTCGGTTGGTGTACCTGAAAATGGATCAGTAGTATCAGTTTCATTACCTTTATCGATACTAGAACTTACAGAATGCCATTCGTTATCCCAACTCTTAGTGTCAGCATGGTAATACCAGTTCAGTTGATTATTATGGTTAGCGTTTTTTGTAATTTGAGTCCAAGAGGCGTTGTCAGCAATTGGATGAGTGAATTTGACTTCAGTAGGTGCCATTGTTCCAGTTCCTAAATAATCTGGGAGATTAGTCAAACGATAATATGAGTCGCCTACCGCAAGACTATTTAACTCATCCATTTGAACATAACCCTTTTTACCGTTAGCTTCGATAAGCATTGTACCGAACCGTGATGATGGATAATTAGTGTCATACCATGATGGTAAACTCTTGTTATTTTCAGGTTTTGGTAAGTGTCCGAATACTTGAACAGTAGTTATGGCATCCGCTTCAGAATCTGTTCCGATAGTGAGGATGTCTGCCTGTCCCTTTGCCTCCATGTCTGGGTAGATATAGACTTTACCAGTACTATCGAAATAATACTCAGTTGGTTTATCGTCAAATGGTATTACAGGTTTATTTTCTTTATTTGAATCGCTTTCGTTAGTAGACTCATTTTTTGATTTATTTCCAGCCTTATTCTGCGCCACTTTCGCCTGAACAACAGCCAATTCATTCTTCAGACTAGCAATCTGATTCTTTAAATCACTCGATTGTGCCGATACATTCGTATTGTTTGCGTTACCCAATTGAGTTAATTGTTGCTGTAATGCATTGATCTGGCTTTGTAGTACTGTAATTTGCTGGTTAGTTTTAGCGCCTGTCTTAGGCTTAACAACATAACGCTTCAACACCTTAGCCTGATACCCCTTCTTAGTAGCTGTCACCTTATAATGCCAGCCACCTTTGAGCTTAACCTTGGTTTTAAGCTTAAACGTCCCCTGCTTGGTTGCCTTCCCCGTCGCATACGTTTTAGCATATCGCGTCACTCGAACTTTCGCGCCGGGTGTGGCCTTTCCGGAAATCGTCTTCGTCCCGGATTTTAGCGTAGTGACCTTCAAGTTGACGGTCTTGGTCTTGGCATTGACCGTTGGAGCGCCGCAAATCGTTAATGCGGTGGCGGCAGTTAATACTAAATATCTACTTTTCATGATGATACCCCTTTCATTGATAAATTAACTCTAACAGATTAATAAAATAGAATATATAAAAACTTGATTCATCAAGGGCGTAAACTGTTGATTTAAAGCCACGACAACGCATTAAAGGAAAATTATAAAAATTATGGAAATATCATCATTCCTCCAATTGTCATTAGTTGAACCATTGAACTTCAGTTGTGAACAATAGTTTTTTAGCACAACTAACTTTTTAAATGATAAACTTAAGGCGTAATGATCATTACGAGTCCTTCGACGGATGACTAACAGCTAACCTTCCAACGGGGTTAGCTGTTTTTTAGTTACGCAACATCATGACCATTTGCTTTATTTAACACCCATTTTTTCTGAAGTACACAAAAATAGCGCTCAAGCACCTCCCGTCAACTGACGATAAGCTGCTTGAACGCTATTTGAATGCAATTTAATTAATCATTTTCAGCTGCCCAACGTTTCCGGTTCAACCAGTAGGTTAGGGAAATGAAGGCCAGAAAGGCAATTCCGATGAAGACTGGAATTCGCGTTTCAGGATTTAAGACCATGAACACTAAGGTGACACAGAGGAACGCAATGGTGATGTAGTTTGAAAATGGGGCTAGCGGCATCTTAAACGGATGACTAGCGATAATATCGGGATGTTGCTTGCGGAACTTGAGTTGACTGATCAAAATCACGAACCACGGCACCATTCCGGGTAGCACACTGGAACTGTAAACCAGAACGAAGATGTCGCTGGCATCCTTAATGAAGTGCGGCAGCGTCATGTTTAAAATGACCCCAAGGAAGATGCCAAAGGCAATCGTCATGATGGCGTACAATGGCACCCCGTGACGGTTCAACAACGCAAACTTGCGTGGCAATTGGTGATTGTTAGCCAACGTGTACATCATTCGGCTAGTACTGTAGATACCGGAGTTGGCGCCAGATAAGGCCGCCGTGATGACCACGAAGTTGATGATCGTAGCTGCGGCAGTGATGCCGACCTTCGCAAAGGTTTCAACGAACGGTGAGCCAATTTGGCCTAATTTGTCCCATGGGTAGATACACAAAATCACAAAGATCGCGCCGATGTAGAAAATCAGGATTCGAGAAACCGTTGAGCGAATTGCCCGGACCAGTGCGGTTTGTGGATTATGCGCTTCCCCCACTGCGATGCCGATAAATTCAATCCCTTGATAGGATGCCAGCACGATGGATAACGCAAACACAAAGCCCTTCACACCACCGGTAAATACCCCATGACGCCAGAGGTTACTGAACCCAATCGCGTGACCGCCATTCCCAAAGCCAAACAGGATCAAGCCAAGACCAACGATGATCATCAAGACGATGGTCACCACTTTGATCAGTGAGAACCAAAATTCTAGATTTCCAAAGGTCTTCACAGAAACGAGGTTAGCCAAACACAGCGTGACAATGGCAATCAATCCCGGAATCCATCCCGGCAGATCCGGCCACCAGAACTTGACGTAGTTCCCAATCGCAATCATTTCGCTCATGCCAATGGCGACCCACTGAAAGATGTTACTCCAAGCAGTGAGGTAACCAAAGAACGGATGCATATATTCGGACGCAAATTTCGCAAACGAACCGGTGTCGGGATCAACGTACAGCATTTCACCGAAGGCCCGCATAATGAAGTACAGGGCCAATCCGGAGACGGCGTACGCCAATAGGACTGAGGGGCCGGTCCACTTGATCGTTGACGCGGAACCCATGAAGAGTCCCACCCCAATGGTCCCGCCGATGGCAATCATTTGAATCTGCCCGGCGTTAAGTTGTCGTTTCATCTCGTCATCCTTCCGTTAATTAACTTAAAATTAAGCTACAATAAACATTTTACTATACTTAAATGAGAATAGCGATATTGAAAACTTAACTAAAGTTAATGAACGGAAGTGAGGGCGCGACGATTGGCGACCTTAGCGAGTTCGATGGTTTGCTGCATCAGCGTGGTGATAGTCATGGGACCAACACCACCGGGAACTGGGGTGATATTACCGGCAACTTTTACGGCGTTATCATAATCCACGTCACCGACCAGCTTGCCATTTTCATCGCGATCCATGCCAACGTCGATAACGGTCGCGCCGGGTTTGATATCCCCTGCTTTAATGAGGTGCGCAACACCGGTAGCTACGACCAAAATGTCAGCGGTACGGGTAAATGATGATAGGTCCTGCGTCAAAATATGGGTGTACGTCACCGTAGCGCCCGCGTTCAGTAGTAAGGCCCCCATTGGCCGACCAACAATGTTGGAGTCGCCAACGATGACGGCGTGCTTGCCCTCTGGATTAACGTTGTAGTGGTCAAGCATCGTCATAATGCCCTTTGGCGTGCAGGAAACGGGATAGTGCTCATGACTGTTAGCAAATAGTTTACCGACGTTTTCGGGACTGAACCCGTCAACGTCTTTTTTCACGTCAATGGCGCGAATTACGGCGGTTTCGTCGATTTGCTTTGGTAATGGCAACTGAACGAGGATGCCGTGAACCTGGTCATCCGCGTTGTATTTGGCAATCAACGCCAATAAATCGGCCTGCGTCATATCGGCTGGCTTGCGTTCAATGATGGAACGGATGCCGAGCTTTACGGCCTTACGGTGCTTGTTACGCACGTAGATCTGGCTGGCGGGATCGTTGCCGACAATGATCACAACTAAAGTCGGGTACAGGCCAGTGGCGTTTAAATCGGCCACCTCCTGCTTCATGTTTACGTCTAACTGATTGGATAAGGCTTTACCGTCAATAATCAATCTCCATACCACCCTTTCGTTTTTGGTGCGCGTTCATCATGTTGGTGCCGGTGCTTTCTCTCTAAATCGGAACGTTTTTCAGAACGATTCTGATTAACATTCGTATTATAACCGATTTTACATGATATGTGGCTAAATATTTACTGAAAAATCCTTTAATAAATAGTACAAATGATATTAATGTGCGTCTTTTGCTAAACTTTAGCGTTAAAAACGAACAATTAGCAACTCAACCAAACAAAACCTCGACAACTTAGGGTTCAAGTTAGCCGAGGTTTTTGTCAGGGCACATTAATTAATCCTTTGGTCGCGAATCGTAAGCCCGCTTAGACTTGTAGCCGGCTTGGAAGACCGTTTTCATTTGTTCGATGTGGCGTTGCTTGGTTGCTTCCGCTTTGGCGCCGAAGATAAAGCGTGCCCACTCACGTTGATAACCGGGGGTCAATGCGTTAAAAAAGTCGGCCATGGTTGAGTCGTTGGCGAGAAGTTCTGCAACGGCTGGGATGTCGACTTCATACTCGGATAATGGTTTTTGTGGCATAGGGGCCACCGCCTTTCTTGTTCAGTTGATTCCAATTAAATAGTGTAACACAGTTGTGAGCGATTGAGGGCTGAGATGCTGATTTGAGTAGCATGTAAAGTCAATTGAATCAGCAAAGCAGCAGCTTGCACAAGTTGACCTGACACCAATGGGTATCCTGAATTACATTAAACCTATTTAAAAAACTGATTGACAAACCACCCTACTTTGACGTTAACTAATGGTTAACAGCCATCGTGTCTTGACACCTATAAAATCTAAGATGGTTTGAAAGGATTTCACTCATGGAAGTTAAGCCTAATATCTGGCGGGCAGGGTTGGCCCGAACCTTTTCGCCTAAGTATCTGTTTAGTGATTTATTCAAAGTTAGCGGTCAAAAACGGGTGTATTTACTGGCACTGTTAGCCATCCAACTTGTGTCGTTTTTCATCGTGTTCAGCAATGGCCATTTTTTGGTTCATGCCAATAACACGACGATTGGCAACATTAGTTTATTGGCTAGCGTGACCGGTGTCTTTAGCGTTGTGCTGGTTGCGAATGGTCGGATCACCAATTATTTTTGGGGTATCTTGAATAGTTGTGCCTACATTTACGTGTCCTTTGATAGTCACCTGTATGGTGAAGTGTATTTGAACTTATTTTTTATCGTGATGGACCTGGTTGGCATTTATCAGTGGACTAAGGCGGATCAGCAACAGGCCAAAACCAAAGCGACTCAGGAAAAGGTTGTGGCACGGACGATGTCGGTGAAGGGCTGGCTGTTGATGGCGGTGGTTTTAGTGGTGAGTTGGCTACTTTTGGCCGCCTTTTTATCTAGAGTGCCATTCATCACCGCAACCATTGACCCGCATCCGTACATGGATTCAATGAGCACCGTCTTACAAGTTGGCGCAATGGTCTTAATGGCCTTCCGATTTGGCGCTAGTCAGTGGGTGCTATGGAACATTTCTCACGTCGCTGAACTTGTGCTCTGGACGCTGAACTTTAATCCCATTATGCTGGCGCTGTGGTTGGCCTTTTCCATCAACTCAGTCTACGGGTTCTACGTCTGGACGTTCCAATTGCGGGAGCAAAAAGTAACCGATGAGGCGGAGGTATCTGAATGACGGTCTCGTTTAACTTAAATAGTGAGGAGAAATTTCAGGAAATTAGTGACCAGTCGTTTGCGGTTAACCACGAGTTGTTGTCACGCGTTGACTTGACACAACCGTTGCAACATCGCCAATGTGTTCCGATTCGACAGGCCATCAAAACAGCTGCAATCTGTGATTTTCAACCTGTTTCACAATCAGTCACCTTACCTAACGAGACTCAGCTAGTCTATGATTTAGGCGAATTAGTCGTCGGCCACTTTGCAGTTGATCTTCAAGCGATAGGCGCACCAATGGACGCCCCGCTATTGCTTCACGTTCGGTTTGCGGAAACGCTGGCAGAACTCGATGAAGATGTAGCGACTGTCGACAGTTGGCTACCGCTATCTTGGATTCAAGATGAACAACGGCACGTTGACGTTTTGCCACAACGACTAACGTTTGAGCGGCGGTACAGTTGCCGGTATATTGCGTTGGCAGCAGTCGGTCAATCTCGTAAGTGGCAACCACAGTTTAGTCAACCGGTGTTTGACGCTGAAGGCGCTGCAATTAATCAAACTGTCGCCCCGCTGACGCAATTACCCGAGTGGCTACAAACGATTGATAAGAAATGTATCCAGACACTAAAAAATACCATGCAGGTTGTCTTCGAAGACGGTACCAAACGGGATCGTCGGTTATGGTTAAGCGATTTTCGAACGCAGGCACTGGTGAATTACGCGACCTTTCAAAATACAATAGTTGCCAAACGTTGCCTTTACCTGTTTGGCAGTTTTATGGATGACACTGGCCGCATCCCAGCGGATATTTTAACGCTGACTGGCCAACCGGTGGCGGATGATTTATTTTGGTTCGATTATGAACTACTGTTTCCGGTTGCACTAGCCGATTACGTTGATGCTACTGACGATTTGGCAACGTTACGGGAACTTTATCCGGTGGTACAACGTGTGATGGCGTTTTTGAAGACGGAACTGACGGCTAACTTAGTCGGCCCCCGTCAAGATGTTTTCATTGATTGGTCCAGTCAGGTTGATAAAGAAGCGGCGGTTCAGTTGCAGGCGGTAATGACGATACAGCGATTTGTTGACCTTGCTCAACGGATGACGGATCCTCAGTTGGCTAACTATGAAGACTGGTTAACCGATCTGACGCAGGCCACGCTGAATCACTATTTTGATTCGCAGCTAAATGCAGTGGTCAGTGGTCCCAAACGTGAAACTAGTCCACTGAGTCAAATCTACGTGCTGTTGGCAGACATTTTATCGCCAACGGCCACCGAAGCCGTTATTGACCGGCTGCTTAAATTTGACCTCGAGCAAACCGTGACCACGCCGAATACGCAGGGACTGTTGGCGGAGGCGCTGTTTAAACACCACCACCAAGATGATGCGTTAGCCGTTATTCGGTTATTTTGGCAAGGCATGGTTGATCGGGGTGCCGATACGTTCTGGGAGGTCTATGATGCGCATGATCCGAACTACTCACCGTATGGCTCGATTCTGCTGAACGGGTACTGTTTTGGTTGGAGTGCTTATCCGGCGTATTTGTTGCGGCGATATCTTTAACTAACAAGCACCCCCTAAGTTCCGGTATCGGGAATTTAGGGGGTGCTTGTTAGCCGTTATAAAAATCATGATTCAAGCGTTGTGGTATCGTACGCTAAAGCCTGAGTGCATGGTACGATTTAGTCGTCCTTCCGCCGACGAGTTCTGCCTAGGACCAGCAGGCCAAGCAAGCTTAGTCCAAGGAGCGAAAGACCAGTAGCCGGTCGTTCGTTCGTTTGTGGTAGCTTGGTAGTAATCGATTTAGCAGTGGCCCCCTTCTGGTTAGCTTGAGCCAGCGCCTTTGTTGTTTGAAGACCGGTTTCGGTCGCAATTTCCCCCGTTGCCGTGGCCTGCTCTGTTGCCGATTGCAATGGCGTTGCGTTAGTTGGCGTCTTGGCTACTGATTGAACTGGCGTAGCGCTAGCGTTGATCGGTGTTGCTGGTTGAGTTGGTACATTGGTCGTTTGCGCTGACGCGGGTGTTTCAGGTGTTACCGCCGTTGCGGGTGTCTCAGTTGTTGTAATCACTGGCGTGTTGGTTGATTCGCCATCAGTGCCTCCCGGTGTTACCGTTGGTTGGTAGGTGATTGGTGTATCGACATATGGATCCGTTACGACCGGTGGCAAATACCCTTTCGTCAGATCACCCGGATCAACGGGCTGCAATGGCTGTCCATCTGGTCCAACTGGTTGATAACCTGGGACGTTAGGAATGACCGTTGTGATCGTTTTACCCGCATCAGTTGGATCATTTGGATACGTGATGGTTGGGACGTTCGGCAGGTTCGTGGTGTAACCGCCCAGCGCTTTGTAGGTTACCGTTTTGGTGACGTCACTTGAGGTTGGCGTTAATCCAGTAACTGCTGGCACGGTTGCTTCGCTAGCTAGATAGCTAGTGATGACTGGTGATAGCTTAGCGGTAAAGCTCGTTTTACCGTCTTTAGCGACCCAATCGGTGTAGGTCATCTGGCCGTTAGTCAAGTCGACCGTTCCAGTTCTGGTGAACGTTACCGTATCAGTGACGGTTGGTGCGGCTGGTTGGCCATCTTTATCGTAGACATAGTTAACGGTTTCAGTTACTACTTGCTCTAACCCGGTCTTGTCGGACCCAGCTGGCCACTTTGGTCCATCAGGATTGTTGGTAATGATTGGCTCGCCTGGGCGACCTGGTTGATCCGGTGTGATGGTTTGGGTTTGGTGCTTGAGGTGAACAGTGAATTGTTGCGGTGTGGCGTCGTCGGTATCAAATGCAATGATGTTATCAGTTGGCAAATCAGTGCCAACAATGGTGTACCCTAGTCTGGTTAAACCACCTTGGATGGCGGTTCGAATTGGACTATAATCATGCGTGCCGTTTGAGACGCTATTGATCGTATCTTGATGAACTTGTGCGCCATTGGCATCGTCATCGACGTAGGTGACGATTGCGATTTGTTGATCAGGATTGTAGGTGACGGTCAACTTAAGATCGCCGGTGGTTGGCGTTACCGAATAGTCAGCTGTATTGGCCAAATCAGGTGTGTAACCAGTAATCTTTGGACTCGATTGTGAGTTGAACGTTGTTTCACCTGTTGCCTGCCAACCAGCGTCACTTGTTAAGGCAACGCTGGTTGGATCTGTTTGGTAAGCCACAAGCTGATCAGGCGCCAAGTAACCTAATAATTGGCCGGTGATTCGATCAACGATGGCTGCTCGTTGGAAAGTTACCGTTTGGGTCATGTCATCTGCCGCTTTACCACCAGATGCATAGACGTAGTTAGTGGTTTGAGTGACTGTTCGATTGAGATCGAGTGCTTGTGCGCCCTTTGGCCACTTGAGATCAGTTGATGGCATCGTTGTGCCTGGCGTCTTGGGTTGATCCGGCGTTACAGTAACCGTTTGGTGTTTCAAATGCACGAGGTAAGTTTGCGGTGTTGTGGCATCGTCATCAAAGGTGATGACGTTTCCGGCTGGCAAGGTCGTGCCGACAATCGTGTAACCTAACTTAGTTAAACCACTTTCAACAGCGGTTCGAACCCGACTGTAATTATTAGTACCGGCCGTTACGCCATTGATCGTATCCACGTGAACTTCGGCGCCATTGGCATCGTCATCGATGTAACTGACCGTCGCAAGCTGTTGATCAGGCTTATAGGTGATAGTTAGCTTAGCAGAACCCGTTGATGGTAGTGCTGTGTAAGCGGTGGTTGTCGCTAAATCAGCAGTATAACCTGCTTTGGTGGCTACCGGACTCGTGAGCGCTGCAAAGTTGGCATCGCCACTGCTGATTTTCCAACCGTCATCAGTACTTGGCGTATCAGTTGGTTTAACAGCTGTCGTTTGCGTTTCTGAGTCGTTATTTTCGTAACTTACATAGTTATCAGCAACTGCAACTGGTAAGTAACCGATAAAGTCACCGCTGACAGCGTCAACGATTGCGGCGCGTTGATACGTGACTGACCGAGTCACGGATGGTGCAACCTGAGTACCATCATCATAGACGTAGTTGACGACTTGGGTGATGGTCCGGCTGAGGTCACCGGTTTCAGTTGGCCATTTCGTCGTTGTATTTGGCATATCGCTACCAGGAGCCGCTGGTTGATCTGGTGTTACTGCGATAGCTGCGTGTTTCAGGTAAACAGCGGTCAATTGTGGTGTATCAGTTCCGGTATAGGTGATCACGTGGCCTGAATCGGATAGCGTGTTCCCCGTCATTTTATCGAAAACATACCCCAGCGCTTCATACTTAGCTAAAGTAGCCTGGTACGTTGTATCGTAGTTTTCAACTTTGCCAACGTAACCATCTAAGTTGACCTTTTCCAAAACTCGATTAGCGTCACTTTCATCGTAATAAGCAATTGCAACCGATTTTGGAATCTGGGCGTAGATGACTTTGACTTCAGAATTAGTATCGGTTGCCGCAACGTTTAATGCCGCTACCGTAGTTTGATCTGGGATGTATCCGGTTTTAACATCTGCAGTTGGTGAATCGACTTTTGCGAATGTTTGAGTAGCGGACCAGCCATCCGTTTTCGATAAAGCAACACTCGTTGGATCTGCTTTGTAAGCAGCCAAGCTGCTATCCGGCAAGTAGCCTAAAACCGTTCCTGTTGCGTTATCAACAATGGCATCTCGCGTGAAGGTCGCTGTTTGAACGACCGGCGCACTTACTTGACTTTGACCATCACCGTAGACGTAATTGATGGTCCGGGTAACGTCCTTTTTCAGGTCAGTTGCCGTTACGCCCGCTGGCCATTGGGTGGTGGTGTTAGGAATCAGATTCCCGGGAGTTCCTGGGGTTGTTGGCGTCACGATGGTCGTGGTATGCGTTAAATGAACATCATACACGGGACTTTGCGTCAAATCATCGTCAAAGGTCAAGCTAATCCCGTTAGTTGCATCACTGACTAATTTGTAACCGGCTTTGACGTAATTATTGATTGTTGGCGTGGTGACATAAGCAGTCGTTCCATCAAGTACCGGTGTCAAACTAGCCCCCGTCAGGACTTTGCTTGCAAGTGTCGTTTGGGTTATGTCATCGATATAGTTGACCGTTACCGTTTGCGTTGCGGTGTCGACAACTGGAATCAAAATGGTATCGCCATCGAAATCGTAGGTGGCAACTTGGCCGATCACTGCGGTTCCGTTTTGGCCACCGAGACTACTGTAATCGGCATCACTGTTGACGATGTTGCCAACTTTATAGGCTGCGGTGCTGTTTGTTGAAGTGATGGCTAGGCCAGTTGTAGGGTTGATCAACCGGTAACCGGTTGGCAGATCGGTATTTTTGATAATTGGTACTTTCAGCGTATCTTGGTTAATGTTCAAAGTTTGCGTCAGAGCCGAAGCAGGTATCGTTGTGCCATCAGGTAATTGATAAGCATACTTGACCGTTGCTTTACCACTGATGGTCATGCTAGCAGCCGAAGCTTGTTTCAACACGATTGGCGTCAAACCGTCAGCGTACGTACCACTATCGAAATAAGCCGTCTTGCCAAGATCTGCTAATTGATTCGGATCTTGGACGTTGAAAACAACGCGACCTAGGTTAGTATTGGCCGCTAAATTATCAGTTTGGATCAGAATAGATTTAATTGCTGACCAGTCCGTTACATCATCAGCACTGACGTAGCCGGTTGAATCTGGGGTCGTCAAAGTACCAGATTGTTGGTCCTGGGCCAGAGTACTGTAGCTAACGGTAACACCGGTTGGCACGTTGGTAGCACCCTTTGTGAGTTGAACGTCATATTGAGACTTTAGCATATCACCAATTGTTGGCAGATTGATCAATTCGGATACATTAGTCAGTCCGTTGGCGGTTAAGTTTTGAACGTTGACTGCAAATTGGTTGTCAGCTAGCGGTTGGTAGATGGAAGTCGTCCCAGCTCGGGAATAGCCCGTATCGTTGGAACCCTGAACCATAGTGATACCGTAGATGCCGCTCATGTTTTTGATGGTGTAGGTGGCGTTTTGGATAGGAACGAAAACGGCAGTTGGATCGCCAGTCATTGCACCATCTGTATCAACGCCATTTGAAATATCTTGGACTTGATCTTTGACCGTATAATACATTTTAAGGGTACCGGTGCCAGCCACCGCATCCGGATCGGCTTGAATATCAAAGTCATACAAAATCCGTTGTAAAATACTATCCTGAATTATTCACCAGAAACTCCAAAATCCCCATCAAACACATGATTCAAGTGCTTGATGGGGATTTTACGTTTTC
>NZ_BAABMI010000027.1:0-97141 GCF_054785195.1 Secundilactobacillus muriivasis
AGCAGGAACCTAGCCGCTGACCGGAATCGACAGTTCACGCAAATCAAACTTCACAAACTAAACAGAAGAATGCTTACACTGTACACAAACGTTAAGGTTATGCCATTGCCTTTTCGATATTCGCCAAGGTCATTTCGCTAGTATCGTTAAAGTGAATATCCGCTGCACTCAATGTGTCGGGGTCGCCGATACCGATAGACGTTTCATTGGCGCCGTTGATGGCTTGAATGCCGGCAGCTGCGTCTTCAACGCCGATGCATTGAGTGGGGTCGAGGTTGAGTGCTTCGGCGCCCTTGACGTAGATTTCTGGATCAGGCTTGCCCTTTGAAAGGGTGGCAGGATCAACGATTTTTGGGAAGTAGTCGGTGAGTTCTAGTTGCTTCAACACGGTTGGGCCGTTCTTAGAAGCTGAAGCCAATGCAATCAAGTAACCGTTTGCACGCAAGTCATCGAGAAAGGCCTTGATGCCCGGAAGAATATTGTCAGGCGTCATCTGGTGGATGGCGTTAACGTAGTTGGTGTTTTTTTCGGTTGCCAACGCTACTTTTTCGTCTTGAGTATAGTCGTTTTCTTTGTTGCCAGCCTTGAGAATCATTTCCAATGAATCCATCCGCGAGATGCCCTTTAAGCCGTCTTCGAGCGTCTTAGTCCACGTAACGCCGAGCTTTTCGGCTAATTGACGCCAAGCCTTTGTGTGGTAGAGAGAAGTGTCCGTAATAACGCCGTCGAGGTCGAAAACAAAGCCCTTAATTTGATCAAATGCAATTGTTGTCATGATGCCAACTCCTTTAAAATTAGTTTAGTAATCAACCGTTTTGGTTTGATTAGCGGTCAATGCAACCGGTTGCCCTAAGATAGCCACTGTCGCATCCGTATCCGCTGTAACTCGAACTTGTTTTTGGGTGACCGTGAAGTCGTACCAATGACCGCGAATCAACTGACGAAAATGCAGTGATTGCCACTTGGCTGGGAGGTGAGGGTGGATTGAAATCACCTTACCTGAGCTATCAACGCCAGCGTAGTTTCTGGTTTCGATCATCAGCGTCGCTGTCATGACGCCAAGGTGAATCCCTTCAGCAGTCGTGCCGCCTTGAATGTCGTAGTAATCAGAGAAGAGGGCAGTTGAAAACAGTGACCAAGATTGGTCAAGGTTATCGTCCATTTCGGTGAGCACAGCATAAACGATTCGAGACAGGGTCGACCCGTGCGTGGTTCGATTTAAGTAATATTGGATGTTCTTAGTGAGATATTCTTTTGGTAACTGATACCCCAATTGTCCCAGAAGATGGTCGACCTCGTCAATACTTAAAACGTAAAATGGCATTAAAGTATCAGCTTGCTTGGCCACTTGGTAAGCATCAGGCGTTTTTCCTTCAGCCTTTAAGATGCGGTCCATTCGGGCAATGTCGCCATATTTGCGGTGATAAGCTTCGAAGTTCAAACTTGGTAACTTGAAGTAGCCCTCGAATTGGGCAAGGATGCCGTTTTTGTTGATATCTAGTTTGAGCTTGTGCGCGATATCCTTGAGTTGATCAAAGTTGGTGGTGGTAAACCCGCTCTTTTTTGCGGCCGCTTTGATCGTAGCGGGCTTTAATTGCGCTTGTAAGTCCAATAGCGTATTGAACAACCAGGCGACCATCAAGTTAGTGTAGGTATTATTGGTCAGCCCTGGTTCATCGGCATTGGGGTAGTTTTCGTGAAACTCGTCAGGCCCCATGACGTGGCTGATGCTATAGCGTTGGGTTTTGGCATCATAACTAGTCGTGCTGATCCAGAATTTGGCGATCGACAGCAGCATTTCTAACCCGTAGTCGGCCATGAACGTCTGATCGTCAGACACGTGGACGTAGTTGACCACGTTGTAGGCGATGGCCAGTGAAACGTGACGCTGAAGTCGGCTGTTGTCTGGATCCCAAGTGTGGGTCATTGGGTTTAAGTGGGTAAATTGAGACTGCTCATCACCAGTCATCCCAGATTGCCAAGGATACATCGCGCCTTGATAGTCGGCACTAGCCGCATAAGCCCGGGCAGCGTCTAAGCGGCGGTACCGGTACATGAGCAGTTGTTTGGTAAGTTGTGGAAAATGCAGCGTGTAAAATGGCAGCACAAACATTTCATCCCAAAAGACGTGACCTCGGTAAGCTTCACCGTGCAGGCCCCGCGCACCAACGGACGCATCAAGTTGACCAGACGCAATCGCTGCGGCTGAGACCATCCCGTGAAAGAGGTTCACTCGAGTGAGTTTTTGACTGGTAATGTCAGTACTGATTTGAATGTCGAAGTTTTGCCAACCCTGTTTCCAGTAACCGGTGCTCTGCTGCATCGTTTGTTTGTAGGTCGCGGTGTCCAGAGCATCATCAACGACTTGCGTGAGTGGTTGGTCAGTCGTTTCTAAATCAGTATAGATGGCAACGTTTTTATCAAAAACAACGGGTTCGCCGGTTGTCACTTCGGTGCTCATCACTTGCCGAATCTTATTATCGCCCATGGCAACGGTCACGGTTGGTTCGGTTTTGACCTTGGCCATGTGGAGCGTGCTCCCCACCGCAAAGTTAATGTGTGAGGTTTTGGTTTCACCGGTCATGACCATTTGGTGGTCGTTAGCGTTCATCCCGGTGATGTGCAGGTGGTGTTGGTCAAAATCTTGGTACCGGTCAACGTTACCGTTGATCACGCTACCGTCGATTTCGGAGTAAATTTGGACACTCCCTGAAAAGTTAAGGGGGGTCACGGTATATCGAATCGCATACTGGTGCCAATCAACCATATTGGCCACTTTGGTGGTCGTAATGGCGAGGGTGTGCCCAGTTGATAACTGAACGTGCATAATCGTTGTGAGGGTACCGTGTTTGAGATCCAAACTCCGGTAAACGTCTTGAATATCTTGATGATTAATTTTAAATGGTGGTTGCTCATCAACGCCAAAGGTTAAATACTGGGCGTTTGGCAGATTAACGAGGTCTTCGTTAGTTACATCACGGTCGCCAATTTTCGTTGTCAGTTGATTGTAGACGCCCGCAACGTAGGTGCCAGGATAGTTATCGGCATCGGCTTTAGATTCCACGTACGCGCCACGGAGGCCTAAGTAGCCGTTACCAATCGTGAGCATGGCTTCTTGACCGTAGTTGCGCTTACTGTCGTACTGGCCGTAGTAGTCGAGATGCCACTCGTTGTAGTGTTGCTTGCGCTTCACAGCTTGGGCGAGACCGTGCTCGTCCACGTCTCGTTGGCAAACAACGGGAATGTTTAACATGTTCGTAATTGCGAGTCCAATATCGATTCGGCGGTGATTGATGCCGATGATCGTATCTGAAAATTCATATTCCAAAGCATTGAGTAAAATGGCTGCGTCAATCGGTAACCCAGCCAATACGACCTTGATTTTTTCAAGGTTGTCACCAATCGTTTGATCGGGGTTGTAGGTAATCACGAATTGTCGATACGGCGTCTGATTATCATTGGCCGAGTAAGCAATTTCGATTGAATCCTGCATCACTCGAAGTGCAATTGTTTTCATCAAAAATCAGCCTCTTTTCGTTCTTAGAAATGCATATTTCTTTGAGCCCCATACTTTAATCATAAGGAGCAGTCAATCATTTCGCAAACAATTAGACTTCGTTTCCAAGAAGCTGGCGCTTATAGAAAACGGTGACTGATGCTTTCATTGGTAATCAAAATTGGCTCGTGTTGAAGGTAAATGGTGAGTGGTTTGCCCGCAATCAATCGACACGTTAACGCAGATTGGGTGACCGTAAAGGCGAGCTTCCGTCCTCGAAACTGAAGCTGGAAGCGCAGACTCGTCCAGTTTTCGGGAAGCCGAGGATCAAGCCGTAACTGATGATCGGTAGTTAACGCAACTCCCGCAAAACCAAAAATCAAACTTAACCAACTGCCGCCCATATTCGCCGCGTGAATCCCGTTACCAGTGTTATCTTGTGCATTGGTGAGGTCCATCATTGCCGTTTCAGTGAAGTACTGGTAGGCTTTTTCGGGTTGATGAAGGCGGTGAGCGAGAATGCCGAAGATGGCGCGGGACAGTGATGAATCATGAACCGTAATCGCCTCGTAGTAGTCAAAGTCGCGTTGGAGTTGTGCTTGATCTTGGTCATCGGGAAATAAGAAATCACTCATCATGGTATCGGCTTGTTTATTCACTTGGTAGTGATAGATCGTCATTGGGTGGAAGTGTAACAGAAGTGGAAACTGATTCCGAGGTGTTTCCGCAATTGGCCAGACCGGTTTCGTCGTTGACACATCGTCCTGTAACTTAATCTGTCGCTCGTCATCGTATGGTAAGGTCATGTGAGTTGCGGCTCGTTGAAACGCATCGATTTCGGCGGTTGTCACGTTTAAT
Organism: Secundilactobacillus muriivasis; assembly: GCF_054785195.1. Classification (NCBI taxonomy): domain Bacteria; kingdom Bacillati; phylum Bacillota; class Bacilli; order Lactobacillales; family Lactobacillaceae; genus Secundilactobacillus; species Secundilactobacillus muriivasis. The sequence continues at coordinate 4,355 of NZ_BAABMI010000027.1, forward strand.
GCTACCAATTTTTCGGGATGTTCATGCTTTAGTTGGGTCGAATAGTCAACTGCGATTTGAAGGTTATATTGCGCCATTCGGTTGGTAAAATAATTGTTGTTTACAACTGACTACCGTAAATTTTACGAGCATTCCTAAAACTAGGTGGCAGTAGGGGCTAACTCATACTAGAAGCGCCAAATTATTTTTAAGCCATCATCAGTTAAATTGATTGACTGTATCATGTTGTGTACGATATTTTTTTGATTTTCGTAGTCGAGGTGATCAAGGTTCTTAGCGGCCTGTCGGAATTTTTTGCGAACTTGCGTAAGCGACTTTTTGACGGGTTTAGTGTCAATGGATGCCAGTTGGGTTTTGATGACGTTTTTATCGGAGTTGATTTTTTCAGCCCGCTTGGTGATGTCCTCAATCGAGATGACACCAGTCGTGTACAAGTCCATCAACCGGGTGAGACTTTTATCGAGTTTGGTCAACTGCACTTTGAGCGGACCCGGTTTGGCTGTGGTGGGGGCAGCTTCCTTGATGATTGATTTAATTGCGTCATCATCGTAGGCTACTTGCATGATCGTATCGACAACCATTTTTTCCAGCGGTTCCATCATAAAAGTAGGGAGGCTGCATTTGTCAGCAATGGGGTCACGATGAAATTTGATTAGCAGTGAATTTTTGGTGTTTTCACAGTAGTAAAAAGGTTGGTGTGACCCGTTACGACCAAAAATCATGTTACCGCCACACCGACCACACCTTAGTAATCCAGACAGCATGTATTTAGCCCGATATGGACGCTGATTGAATGCGTTCTGTTGGCGGTGGGCGATTTCACCCTGAGCCTTTTCGAATGTTTCTACGTCGATTATTGGTTTCTGTTGACCGGGAAACCACTGCTTGGCGAATGCAATCTCGCCAATGTAAGTGCGGTTTTTCAAGATGTATTGCAGTGTATGGGTCGTCCACGGATATTTTCGGCCGGGGTGACCTATTTCGTTGTAACGGTTTTGCATACGGGTGAGGCCTTCGCCAGTCAAATAATCGTGAAAAATCGTGCGTACGAGCGGGGCGGTGGCCTCGTTGATGATTAATTTTCCTTCTGGCGTGTAGTCGTAACCGAATGGGATGTTGCCACTGCCGTGGAACAGGCCAGTCTTTGCGCGTCCCAGCATACCCATCTGCATGCGCATCGTAATTTGCTCACGTTCCAGTTGTGCGAAGACCGACAACATACCAACCATCGCCTTTCCAAATGCCGTGGAGGTGTCGAAATTTTCATTGAGTGAGATGAACGCCACACCATTTTTATTAAACACGTCCTCAATCAAAAATAGGGTGTCTTTTTGTGAACGTGAAAGTCGGTCCAACTTATACACAAGCACGGTGTTGATTCGTTTGGCCTTGATGTCGTCAATCATCATCTCCATGGCCGGGCGTTTGATGTTTGACCCCGAAAAACCACCGTCAGTGTAAACCTTAAACACTGCCCAGTCCTTGATGTCGCAGTACTTTTTGAGTTTGTCCGTTTGCTCGTCAATTGAGTAGCCTTCATCGACTTGGCCTTGGGTTGAGACCCGTACATAGATTCCTACGATTCGTTGATTTTCCATTTTGTGAATTTGCCTCCTTAAAGTACACAAATATCAAACGTATGTTCTTTTAACGTGCTAAAGAAAAGCCCTGATGAGGGGCCCTAATTATTGATTAATGATTTATCATTAGGTTCATGATGTAGCTAAGAATTCCAACTCCAGCGCTTACAACGGTGATTGTAGTAGCAATTAACCAAACTTTTTGGTTGGCAAATTTGGTATCGATGTTTGATGATAGTTTGTCAATTTTTCCCGAAAGGTCGCTAATACTGCTGTTAAGTTCATTTTTGGTATCTTTAATGCTACCTGTAAGTTCTAATTTTGATTCTTTAATTTCATGTCTAAGATTATCTTCAACGTGGTTAAGTTCTTCGTGAGTGACGTATTGTGACATGTTTCCACCTCCGGTATTATCATTTTTACCGTTATTATAAGGCTTTTCGTCACGTTGCGTTTCAGAATTTTACTTAGCAAGCTCGGGTGCATATTCCTCTCGATCCGAGTATAAAATTGGCTTGATGTCATTCATTTTAAAAAGATTCATAATGTCCGGATTGACCTTTACTGTTTCGTTGTCTTTTTTTGGATTACGATTATTTAAAAAAACGTAAAAGACACCAGGGTCACTTAATACAGGTCGTGTTTGTTCAACGTCCGCCAAAATTGATTTTGCAAACATCGAATTATTAGGTGTAGCCATGGTTTTAATTAATTTCATTGGCACGGAATCAATTCCCGGAATTGAAAACTCGTATTTATGAGTTAAACCGCTGGCGCCCACATAGGACATGTTTTTGCTAGTTCTGATATTATGCGCTGAGAAGTAAGTAGAAATATCCTCAAAAAATACGTTACTAGCTACAGAAGGGGCCAACATGAACATGTCGTTTACAAACAGAATAGCTTGTAATAATCGATGCTTGCTTTCCGGAAACTTTTCGAGAGTCGTATTGATGAATAATTCATCGTCTTCACAGCTAACACCGTACGACTTTAATTGCTGTTCAAGAATGCGACGACGCTTAGCAGAGCGAGAAATATAGACGCCTTTACCTTCTAGATTATCAAGCGTCCAACCATCGTCTGTTAAAGCGATGTGGCCATCGTCTTTCTGAATAATGTACATAACAATTTCGTCAGAAGAATTATCAACAAAAGGGACGTCGACCCTAGTAACACCGTCGTCTAGCTCTTTAAAAACGGTGTTATTTTTAATCCAGGTATAGTATTCTTCGCTAAGTTCCTTACCAGTTAACATTAATTACACCTCCTTTGTAATCAGTAACCTTTTATCCGAATTTAGGCTACCTCTATATTAACGTACTCTATAAATTTTTCCAGAGATTTAGCCAGATCGTCACTTTTGTTAAAGGGTGTCGAGTCTAGTTCGTATGCATAGTCTTCTGTAACACCATCTCGGCATCTATAAATATGAATATGGTTGCCAGTCAAAATGGTTCCATCAGAATTATGATGTCGAGCACCATTAATACAAATACGTACTAAGTGAATATTGTTAGAAATAAATCGTAAATGCATACTGTACTTCGTTTCAAGGCTACCTCGATATACATGAAGCTTGTAAGTAATCCCATTTACTTGATCTGCAACAGTTTCTTCCAGATTGTATTTGCCAATAATTGGTGCGTTTAGGACGGGGTGATTCAAAAACTCTTTAGTGCTTTTAATAAGAAATGCAACCTCGGTATCAGTTAACATATCTGGGTCCAAATATCGTACCTCCCTTAATTAATCATCGCTAACATCGGTTGTGTCTTGTTTAACCCACGAACCGCCAATATAGCGGTAGTCCGTTAGCAGATTTTGATCTGTTCCATGGAACCACGTCCACTCATGACTGGTTGGGTATACGTGAGAACCGTATCTAAAAATAACCTTGGACTTTTGAGTGGGGCGGTAATCCGAAAGGGTGGCATGTGAATCGGTGTCATAGAACGTGTTGTAGGTATAATCACTCTTTGAGTTAGCTACACGGTAACCATGGAATGATTTATATTTGGCTGTGGACGCGGAAACTTTGTGCCAAACATCAATATAGCCTTGGACTTGATAGTTGATTAATTCTTTCTTGCCGTTTTTGGTGGTTAACCGCCATTGACGGCTACTTTGATACCCATATTTAGCGAGTGAATTAAACGTGTAGAGTTTATGCTTTTTGGTAACAGCATCGGCAGAACTAATCCGTTTGAAGGATAATTTTTTCCAACCACTCCATGTGTTTTTGTACATCGTTTTACCATTTAAAACGACTGAATAGGTATTAACCTTCATGTAGCTTCTACCACTGTCAGTATTCATATAGTAGGTTCCTCGCCAACTGCGCGGCGTATAGGTAGCAGCATTGGCTGTTTCTGTGGTAGCTGCTAGCCCAGCACCCAGTGATAGGGCGGTGACGCCCAGCAGTACATATTTAGATAGTTTCATTTATAAGACTTCCTTTGTCTATCGATAAAATGAGTTCGGAAATGGCGTTGCCTTTGTTGCTGACCGGCCATCGATATAGACTTTTGCAAGATTTTTACTTGATTTTTTGATAGTGATGCGATGGTCATAGTTATCATCTGCTGGTTCACGTCCATGAATGGTATAAGTTAGGTAGCCTGTTTTGCGCCAGTAGGTGTCCTTTATGTAAAAACCGGCTGACTGCGTATAGGTGAAGTAAACGGAGTGTGCTTTGATTTTTAGCGCACCATGACCACTGATACCGAGTGATTGTGAGAAAACCGACTTAGTACGCCAGTAACCGTGAGTATTTGATGGGGTACCATCGTACCATGTATGAGCTGATGCATTTTCTGTAGTAACGGTTAGGCCAGTTCCTAGTGATAAAGATGCAAGTCCAATCATAATGTAACTTTTTAATTTCATAATAAAATCTCCCTACAAGATTGAATTGAATATGACAAAAAAAGAGGACGCATATAGCGTCCCCATACCAGTGATAGTACTATCAAAATGTGATTGATGAAATCAATCCACCAGGGTGACCCGTAGACCACCAAATTACAATTACATGATAGAGGACGTATATTTAGTTGTCAAGAAGATGTTGCACAATCTGTTGGTCTATTAAATCCATGTCATCTGAAGGCAAGGTCATTCTTCCCAGAGCGTCAAATTTGTGATGTGGTTTTTGAATACGATATTTTGAAATGGTAGCAACATTATCAATTTTGAAATAAGAGATCTTTTCTAAATCGAGAAGTTGTTTTTTAAGTTCGCTTTTAATCAAATTCGTTTCCTCACGATATTGGTTAAAGCGTTCTAACATTCTCTGCTCTGTTTTGGAGTGTCCGTGGTTATTTCGCTTTTCTTCGCTTACGGCAAATAAGTCAAATATCGTGTCGGGAGTGACTGGTTGAAAATTTTTGGAGTGAACTAATCCAGTTACTGCGTACCATTCACCAAGCACTTTTGTAAGACCAGTTGGTAGGGGAATATTGAAAGCTCCTTCTTTAGAGGTTAAAGGAACGACTGTCACTTTTGCACTAACTGGATTATCATGTTTGTTTAAGATTATTCCGTAGTGTGGGCCTGACAGTTCAGCACCAACGTTTAAACCGAAATCTACGTAAACAACGGTTCCACGATGATAAGTGAGATATTGTTTTTCATCATTGCGTGTATTCCAATCGTTGAGTAAATTATCAGCGAAAATATTTAGTGAATCATTAACCTTCACTCCCTTAAAACGATTATGGGAGTGAGTAATTAGCTTTTTTAGCTTATCAAAAAGTTGTTGGGTTTTTGTTTGAGTCATCGCACGCCTCCTTAAATATTAAATCTACTTATCATTCCAATTTCCAATGTGAGTACTGTAATTTAATTTTATGAGTAAAATTACTTGGAATTTAAACGTGCAAATATAAAAAATGCTGTACAGATTACCATTAAAAATATTCCGACTGATAATTTCATTATGCCTATTGATGTCAGAAACAGTGCTAGGAGACAGCCACAGCCAGAATTTATACCGGGTTCATAATCACTTTTGGGTTTTGGTTGAGGTCTTATTTCGAAGTGATTTTCGACATATTTCGAAGATCTTTCAATTTCCTTCATCGTCGGAAAATCTTGCTGTTGATCGTAATTTTGTTTAAATCTCTTATCAGTTTTTTGATGGGGTAGATGGTGCGAAGTATTGATGGATGATTTTGTAGTTTTGTGGTAAATCTGATTGTATAGGGTATGTTGGGGATTTTTAATAGCCCCGAATCCCTTCCTTCCATATAAAGGATTTATTGCACGACGAAGCTTGCGATTTAAATTACCAGTAGTTCGAGCCTTAAAAGACTTTGATATATTGGGTTTTCGATATCCAAACTTCACAATTACCATCCCTTACATATTAAATCTACTTATCATTTCAACTATTGAATCTATTTCACAATTACTTCCCCTTTAATCCCCGATTGTAGGGAATCCGTACGCGTGTACTAAGTCGAAGTAGTTACTAGGCAAGCAACCATTTTCTTCCTGGTCATTATCTTACCCCTACAATACATATTATTTGAAATAATCTACTTATTTTTTAAATCGGCATGCTTGTTGAATAAATATATTTCCCCAAAATTTTAAAATCCTGCTCGCCCGATTTTTGAAAAACAATAGGCTTGTAAATCGGGTTGTAGGAGTTCGGCTCAAAGATAACGGCCATAGATGTTTCTTTAAATCGCTTGATAGTAGCGTCTTCGTGGTCGATCAACACCGCAACAATGTCGCCATTCTCAATAGGGGCATCTTTGCTGAATACGGCAGTGAAACCATCAGGCATGCTTCGACTCATGCTATCGCCCTCGATTTGTAGAGCAAACAGGCTAGCTTGTCCATACTTATCAATGATGTCAGACGTAGCGGGTGTATACCCGATAATTCGCTGAGATGCGTAGGTAGGCTCACCGGCGTGGATTTTTCCATAAACAGGAATGCGTTCATCGGCAAGAATAACATTTTGACTGTCGTTCTTTTTTCGCTCTCTATCAACGATTTTATTTAGTTCCTTATCTTCGTGATTAGGATTGGTAACGCTAATCGACGCACCGTCAGAAGAAGCGGTAACGCCCTTTATTTCAGGCGGTAGTAGGTAACCAGCCAGGTTCATCAAAACGGAATAGTCGGCATTGTAAACCTCTGCAAGAGTTTTCAATGTTTCTGGCGTTGGCTTGTATTTCTGACCACGAGAATTAATACCTTTTTCAGCTTGTGAGATTGTATTGTGGCTTAATTTTCCGTGAGTACGATTGGCAACTTCTCGGAAAGATAAATCTCCGCGGAGTTGTTGCAAATAATTTCCTAATTTGTAGGCCATGTCAAACCCCTCCATAACTATATTGTAAACTATGATGTACAAAAATAATATATTTCTCGTGTAATTTAGTGTTGACAGTTATGTAATCATTGATGTACACTAGTGTATGTAAACGAAAGGAGGAACTAAATTTGAAAAATCGAGTAAGAGAAACCCGTGAACAGCAGGGAATGACGCAAACTTTTCTTGCTAAAAAAGTACAACGTTCTCGTGGATTTATCAGCAATGTGGAACGCGGTACACAAGTTCCTAGCGTGTACATCGGCAATTTGATGGCAGAAGTGCTTAATAGCACGAGTGAAGCGCTTTTTCCTGCTCAAAATGTAATTCATGATTCACAGGATAAAGAAAAGGAGGCGGTCAAATGAATGACCTAAAAGTAATCGGTAAAGAACACATCGGTCAATATGAGTTCACTGGAATCGAAGGTGGCTTTGGCGAAGGTAAGCGGGCGATGACTGTTAAGGATATTGCTCAGGTACACGGGCAAGATGTTGCTAAAATCAACTATTTGATAAACCAAAACCGTAAACGGTTTAAAGATTGGTTAGATATTATTGACATTAAAAATAATATGCAACTTATCAGTCAAAAGAATCTCGAAGCTTTAGGCCTTAAGGGACGGGCAGTTAGCAACGCCAAAAATATTTACCTCTTATCCGAACGGGGCTACAGCAAACTGCTTAAAATTCTCGAAGATGATACTGCGTGGGACATTTACGACCAGTTAGTTGATAACTACTTCAACATGCGGCAGGCAATCAACGAGAACCAGCCAGCTTTATTAGAGGGCAAGCATCTTGAAATCATGGAGAAGCGAGCCAACACAGCTCAAGCTAATGCGCTGCTACGAATTGCCAAAGCAACTGCATCGGATTCTTCTAGGCAAGCGTTGTTAGCTCAAGCCGCTAAAGCAATTACTGGTGAAATGACAATCCCCGTAATGAAGGACAAAGAATATACGGCTGGTCAGGTTGGCAAGCAACTAGGTATTTCAGCTAATATGGTTGGCCGAATTGCGAATCGAATTGGTTTGAAAGCTGAACAACCCGGTCAAAACGAATACGGACGCTGGTCAAACAGTAAGTCACGTAGCTCTGATAAGGAAGTTCCACAATGGCTTTACTTCAAAGCTGGAGTAAAAGCCGTTAAGAATGCTGTTTCTCAAAAGGTAGCCGAGTAGTTACCCAAGCAGGAGGTGAGAACGTGAACATGCAAGTTACAGCACAAATTCAAGTAAGCTCGATTGATGAACTAAAAGAGCAGCTACCGGAAATAGCTACCCTTAAAGATACGTATAACGCTGACATCACAATTTACTTGGCACCATCTTTCTCGATTGAGACCGACAAGCTTAATTGTGAATAATGCAGATATTGCAATTTGATAGAACCGTTCGGAAGCAAAGAGGTAACTTTTATTAACTGATTGCCTAACGTCTCTGTTTTCGAAATGGGATTGCCGTCTGCATCACGAAGAATCACTTTGCTGTCAGGGTTGTCTGTTTTTGTAAATTGTAAATCAGTGCCCAATTCTTCAAGCATATCTTTAGCGAAATTGATTCTTGCTGGTTTAAAACTGTCCATCGTGGTTCACCTCCTTAGTGGAACAATCTAATTATCCCACTAAAGGAGTAGTGGCACATCAATTTTCAAGGAGCAGGAGGTGAGAACGTGAAAGAATGGAAATTTACTGAATGTGAACCAGACGCCGTAGTACTAGATCAAGGTGTGTTCCAAGTTTCGTTGATTGACGAACTCGACCAACTAAACAAAACACTCTCGGTTATCGCAAGTAACCAAGAGCGTGAAGAAACAAAAATTTACGCTGATTTAGCAGTTCGCAATCATGGTGTTGGTCTTCATTCTGGCTTTTCTTACTTGTCAGATTTAGAGACCGCTATTTCACGGGCACTAGACGCAGATGTGACCTCAGTCGTAATTACAAAACACGAAGACTTAGAAAACTAGTGGTAATAGGTTAAATACGAAGCACCATCATCAAAATTATCTAGTAGTGCATCATAGCTAGTTTGGAGGCTTTCAGCTACTGAATCAAGCCTCGACTTACCTTGGATAGATAAGACAGGCAACTGGTTATCGAGTAACTGAATTAATTTCTTTACTTCAATCAGAAAGTCTGTGTACAAGAATGGACTTTCAGCACGCGGATTATCAGTTAAATCAATTGAAGAATGGTAGTTGCGCTTAATAATTTTGAAATGCATTTTAAGCAAATCTGCCTTGGTGTCAGTGAGTGGATCATCGCTATAAAGTCCAGTCAGTTGCTTAGTAAGGTACTCAACATGAATCAAGATTATACGACCGTACACAATGACTTCTGGAATAGGTTCAGGTTTCATTTTTCCACCTCGTTGTAGGGTGGGAAGTCGAAGAAGTCGTGATATGAAACGTTTAATGCTTTGCATAACTTTCGGATTGTCCCTACTCGCGGATTTTTACTTTCACCATTAACGATTCCGTTTAACGTGGTCTGGGGAACGCCGGATAGAGTAGCAAGCCTGTTAACTGTGATGTTTCTTTCTTCAAGGAACGTAAAGAGTCTGTCTGAAATGAGTTGTGCGTCGGTTTTCATTGAGTTGCTCCTAACTATTTATGAATATCTCTAGTATAAGAGATATTTTTACAGAAAATTACCGAAATACCGTTGACAGTTACCTTTATAACGGTATAATAAAGTTACCGAAATAAAGGTAGGTGATAAAAATGATTGGCGATAATCTCAAAAGACTCCGAAGAGCTAAGAACTACTCACAAATAGGTTTAGCTAAGCTCTCAGGAGTTTCTCAAACAACAATTAGCGATGCAGAAAACAATCTCTACATTCCTAATATTAAAAAGCTTCTCTCGTTGGCACGAGCATTGAATGTCAATATCAGCGATCTATTGGAAGAAGAGGAGGTGACCAAGTAATGGAACTAATTAAAGTTGAAGTCAACAAGAATCATGAGCAGGTTGTTTCGGCTCGCGAGTTGCACAAAGGACTAGGACTTAAAACAAGATTTAGCCAATGGGTAAATCAGAATTTTACTGCATTTGTTGAAGGAACCGATTTTGAGGGTGTAGTTGTAACTACGCCCTACAATCCTAACTATCCAAACGGACAGCAACAGAACATTCAAGACTACGCTATTACCGTTGACATGGCAAAGAACTTAGCACTAATGAGCAAAACGCAAAAAGGTGCCGAATACCGAGCCTACTTTATTGAAGTTGAGCGTAAATGGAACGATCCGGCCGAGGTCATTAAACGAGGCTATGAATACCTCAAAGATGAGAACTATCAGCTTAAATCTGAAAACCGGGCGCTAGCGTCCAAGAATGAGTTGATGTTACCCAAGGCAGCTTATTTTGACGATTTAGTTGAACGTGGGACGTTAACCAATTTCAGAGACACAGCCAAAATGTTAGGACGCCGGCAAAAGGAATTTATCAACTGGTTATTGGAAAGAAAGTTCATTTACCGTGACGGTCATCACACGCTTAAACCGATGGCAGCCTACACAAATACTTACTTCACCATCAAAGATAACAAGCAGGGCTACCCACAAACTTTAATTACTGCAAATGGTCGGAGCGCATTTAATATTCTGCTGAATAGCTTATCCGGTGAATTGGAGGTGACCAAGTAATGGAAATAACTAAGGAACAACTCGACCAGCTAATTGACCAAAAGGTTAACGAGAAGGTCGAATCAATGGTCAACAAGCCTAAACGTCCACTAGAGTGGGCAAAACTTAGCCAAGAGATTCAGGAGTACACCAAACGGAAATACGACCACGGTCATCAAACTGAGTCGTATAAAGTCATTGGCGCCATCAACACTATTCTTCGATTCCATTTAGGCATTAAGAATGTGTATCAGATCAGCGAACTCAACATTGACGAAGCTAGACAGGCGTTTGAAGTATTGAAAACGATTATTTAGCTGTCAAGGAACGAAAGGGGATGATCAAGATTTAGTAGGCGTTGCTTACTTAGTACAATCTGAAACTCAGCAAAGCGTCCACGAATCACTAATGGGTGCTTGGTAATCGTTTCATTGATTTAAAAATACCATTTATGTTTGTGAACTTAAACGCCGCAAACATCACGAATGGAGTGGGACATTTGGACATTGACATTAGGAATGAAATGAAAAACGCAATCGCACGGTCAGGGCAGTCAGAGAAACGAATCGCAAGCGCACTAAACACGACGCCCTCAAACATTGCTAATTGGCTCATGCCCACACGGACATTGCCGTTGCAACGCTTAATTGACTTGGCTAACTACCTCGATGATATGCGGTTGCGTTGCAAGATATGGGAGTATCAATTCGGATTCCCGATGATTTCTGACCAGCAGCTTAACGGCGATACCCCGATTGCTTGGATTATCAGTTCAAGCAAAGAAGAGGCTGACCGTCATAAATTAGAATTGAAGGCCCAATTAATTCTAAATAAACCGCCAAAAATGGCGACTAAGGAAGATTTGATTGATGTGCAACAATTTTACAAGGAGCTGCGAGAAGAAGTTGAATCCGAAAATAATCTCGACCTAGCAACTGCCGATTGGATTAAGCAAGCAGGAGGAGGCTTGAATTATGGTCATCAAGGATTTAAGCAACATGAAAGTTACCTGTCAAACGCAAGACGGTAAGGTTTATGAATCCGTCAAGGACATGCCACCAGTTACTGACCCAGCGATTTTAAAGCTTTGGCTGGCGCTGGCAAATGGTGAAGTTAGCAAATCGGTGACGAAGGAGGAAACGGCATGATTTCATTCGACATCGGCGGGCTTGTGGTCTACACGGGGCTGGTTGCATTTGCCACCTACGCATTGATCAACCGCCACGAACTATTCGAATACAAGAAAGGGGACATTAAGTTTGACATCAAAAAATGGTTTAGAGATGACTTCTTTGGCACCAAATAAAAAAGCCCTGGGATGCACCCCAGAGCTTGAAATTCGATTGCTTGAATCAAATATTTTCGGTCTTAATTTTACACCAAAAATTAGTCGCCGACAACGGCTGGCTGACCGTATCAAACGTATTAAGCGTCGGGTGCTACACCGGAGCGCTTATCTAACTTATCAGGGAGGCGTCAAGCATGGCTAATGAAGACTACTTGCACCGTCAAGAATTAAACGCTTATCTTCACCATCAAGACGAACCGGCACCGATTGAAGTGCCGATTGACGCAGATGGTGATGCACTTGAACCCGGTTGCTTTTACTGGCGGGTACAGTATGGCTGGGCTGATCCGGTTTACATCTTTGACGATTTGGATGGCATTAACGACTACTTGGAGGCCACCTATGAAGATGGCGGCGGAATTGATGACTATCACGAAGCGGTTAAGCAAATCGCCGAGGAAGAAGCAGAACACATCTCATATCTGCTTTATCGCGGGTACGGTCAAACGGAGGAACGAAAATGGACAGCGTAAAAAAGAATGAAACGAGTTACATCAAAGACACACAACGTAATATGCTGAACTACTGGGTCGACACGCTCAACTCAACCAGCGTTTTCATCACACGGGATGCAAACGGCAAAGTGGTTGTAGCCAACGCCGAAGCGCTCGAAGATATTTTTGAGCAAATCGACCACGAAAAGGCGGTTCTACTAAAGGGGGCACATGCGTAATGGCAAGTAATCCAGCAACAAACGAAATTATGACCACACCGATTAAGTACGAAGTTAACGGCGAAGAGGTCAAACTAAGCGGTCAAATGGTGCGTGACTACCTCGTAAGTGGTAGTGGGAACGTCACTGATCAAGAAGTCGTCATGTTTATGCAACTGGCACGGTTCCAACACCTTAACCCATTTTTGAATGAAGCTTACTTGGTTAAGTTCGGTAACTCACCGGCTTCAATCATCGTTTCTAAAGAGGCGTTCATGAAGCGGGCTAATGCCAATAAACACTACCAAGGCATCAAGGCCGGCATTATGGTTGCCCGGGGCGACGAAATCAAACAGCTAGACGGTGCCGTTAAATTGCCGAAGGATAAATTGATTGGCGGTTGGGCAACTGTGAAGCGTGACGATCGTGAAGACACCCATGTTGAGATTGCCTTTGAAGAGTTTAGCAAAGGTCAATCAACTTGGAAGTCCATGCCGAACAACATGATTCGCAAATCAGCCATCGTTAACGCCTTACGTGAGGCGTTCCCCGAGCAGTTAGGGGACATGTACACCGAAGACGACAAGCGGCCTGATGACACCACCAGAATCAACGTGGACGGTCAGGAAGAAGATACCCAAGCCACTCGCAAGGTTGATGATCTATTCGCTGGTGGTAAGCCGGCTGAACCGTTAGCTAAGGACGATGAAGTTATCGACATTCCAGACGAAGACCCGTTCACTAAATTCACCGAGGAGCAAGGCCTAAAGCAAAAGGAGGCGGTACCTAATGGCGATGAACGCACCGGAGAAGCCGTCCCAACTGACGAGGGATAACTATTACTCAAACGAACAAGATTGGCTTACACAGTCAAAATCGTGGTTCTGGCGCTTTGAGAAATGCGAAGCCGAAGCGTTGGCAGCACTCAAAGGTGACTGGAACCCGCCACAGGATTTAGAGCCGTTGCTGGTTGGCAATTTCGTACACACTCACTTTGAAAGTGCAGTAGCACATGCAGAATTTCTGGCAGAACACGAAGACGAAATCATTTCAAAATCTGGTAAAACTAAAGGTCATCCTAAGAAAGCATTCAAGAAGGCTGAGAATATGATTGCCACACTTGAAGATGACGAAAACTTTCAGAAACTCTATCAAGGTCAAAAAGAGGTTATCGTCACCGGCACCCTGTTCGGGGTCAAGTGGCGGGGCCGAATCGACTGCTTAAACCTCGACCGTGGTCAGTTCTACGATTTAAAGACCGTGGACGACATTCACAAAAAACATTGGATTGATGAGAGCAACAAGCCAGTCGCATTCGCCCAAGATCGAGGCTATGACATGCAGATGGCCATCTACCGGGAACTTATCTATCAGACCTACGGAGTTAAGTGTGAGCCGCTAATTATCGCTGTGTCGAAGCAAGACCAGCCAGATAAAGGTGTGTTCAGCATCCCCGATTATCTGATGGAAAACGCCTTAGATACCATTGAGTACGATCAGCCTCATATCGAGGCAGTTAAAGCTGGTAAAGAAGAACCAACGGCATGTGGGCACTGTGCTTACTGCCGTAGTCGAAAACTATTGGAAGACGTCATTCCGATTGACGAGATTCCATTCTACTAGGAGGTCACCATGGAAAAAGTTGAAGTTGATCCGATTTTAACTGAACGTGACTGGCAAGACTTGATTGTCATGCATGGCACGATGGTCAAAATCGAAAAGGCGTTTGAAAACGGAACTGCTACCGAGGAAGAACGATAATACGCAATGGATCTGATGCTTGTAATGAGCCAGATTGCGTTGGTCATGTCGAGTTCTGAATATTAAATTCAAAAAGTTTCAGGGGTGGGCGGGTAGGCAAAGGAGACAGTAACGTTGAACAGCTACTTCTCTCATGACAGTAACGCTAGAAATTCCGATCAACTGATTAACGTTCGTATAAAGCATGGCATTGAGGGCTACGGAATCTACTTCATGATATTGGAGCGGCTCCGAGAGGAACATGACTATATGAGTGTCAAAGATTATAACGCTATAGCCTTTGACCTTCATACTGACGCGTCCAAAGTTAAGTCCGTTGTCGAAGATTTTGGGTTATTTGACTTTACCGATGATGGTAAGTGCTTCTACTCCGAAGGATTCAACAAACGAATGGCATTCAAAGACGATAAAGTTAATCGGCGTAAGGAGGCTAGTAAAAAGGCTGCCAAGGCACGTTGGAAAGGCAAAAATAATGCGAACGCAATGCCAAACGATGCGAACGCAATGCAAACGCATAGCGAACGCAATGCAAACGCAATGCCAAACGATGCCAAAGAAAAGGAAAGTAAAGTAAACCAAAGTAAAGAAAAGAAAAATAAAAAAGAACCTGTTTCTGATTCTCCTGTTTCCGATGATCCCTTTGAACGCAAACACAACGAGTTTCTGGTTGACGTATGGCCTAAGTTTCCACGTCAACTCAACCAAGACGCCACGTATGACGCTTACTACAACGCACTTTTGGAAGGCGCTACCGAGCAAGAAATCATTGCTGGCATCGAAAAATATGCTGAGTGGGTCAAGCTTAACGGCGTTCAGCAGTCGTACATCAAGGGGTCACAGAAATACATGGAGGAACGGCGCTGGACGGACAACTACGACCTGACGGCACCGCAAGATTCAGTGACAGGTAAACCACGCACAAAGGGGGACTGGGTAGATGACTGACACACATGATCAAGCCAAGGTACTCGACCAAAGCCTTAAATACCTCAAACAGCAGCATGCTGAACCGGAGCCAGCTGAAAGTTTGGGGGATGCGATTACTAAAAGTCCCCGGTATCGTCAATTGTTGGCACGTCTAAAGGCGTCCGGCAAGACGTTAGATGATTTACCTACGCCGGACGAACTCAACCGGAGAACGGCGCTACGGGCGACACGGGCTAACGACCAAAACAAGGTTCGTTGGTTCTACAAACGGTCGCTGTGGTCGGGCGGGGTCAAGGCTAAATTTGCTTTTGCTGACTGGAAGCCGGACATCCAAGACGATGCCCAGCAAGCCCGCACGCTTGGCAAACAAGCCTATACGCTGGCTAAACAGCTCACCCACGATAACTTCAACGTGGCGATGTTGGGAACGCCGGGCGTTGGCAAAACCTCACTGGCACTGGCGATGATTGACTTGCTTATGCAGTCCGGTAGAAGCGCCATGTTCGTGAATACGGCTGAACTGTTGGGGCTGATCAATGCCAAGTTTGACGACAAGAGCCTAATCAGCAAAATTGACGAGCTGAAAGGTGCCATGACTAAGGTCGATATTTTGGTGCTGGATGATTTCGGCACCGAGGGCGGACAGAAATTTGCCCCGGTGCACCGAGATTTAGCGGCGTTGATGTACGACGTTGCTAACGCCCGCGTGGATTTCGAGAAGAACTCCGTTAAAGGCCCGACAATTATCACGACTAACAACAGCAAACGGGAACTCAAAATGATGTATGACGAAAAATTCGTTGATCGGGTGTTTACGAATGACAGTGAGCATCAACTGATTTTTGAGGGCATGAAAGGGGTGCGCAACGTATGAAATGTGAATTGTGTGACGGTAGTGGCCGAATCTACACGGATAACGGCTGGGGACTTGTAATCGAACCATGTCCTAACTGTAACGAGGCCCACAAACTGGCCGAACAAAAGAAGTTTGAAGAAGCAACCAAGGTCGTTAAGACGCCCGACTGGGTGCGCCAAGCTGTTGCCGAGATGCTGGGTTAGGAGGTGTGACCATGAAGCAGTACCCAATTTTGGTAGCGGAACACGATGAAACGGGTGGCCGCTTCGTTTACACCGATGAATCACAGGCTAATGCGGTTCTGGAAGTTGAAGACCGGCGGACAATCACTCGTGACCAGCAGAACAAGGCTTACGCCATGTTGGGTGAGATTGACGAACACTTCGGCAACTACAACGTTGAATTGACCAAAGCCCAAATGAAACGGGAGTACATGATCGAACGTGAGGACTATCTGCCGTTATCACTAGCGGATTGCTCAATCAGACGGGCCAGTGAGTTTATCGACTTTCTGATTGAGTTTTGCCTAGCGTGGGGCGTGCCGTTTGCCAGCCGGACGTTGGATTTAGTCCAGGGCTGTTATGGCTGGGAGCTACACTGCTTAGAAAATCGAACGTGTTGCATTTGTGGCAACCCCGCCGATATTGCTCATGTGCATGCTGTCGGCATTGGCCGGGATCGTAACCACATTAACCACGTTGGCAACTCGGCAATGGCTCTGTGTCGTATTCATCATGGACAACAGCATAACCTCGGAATCCATAGTTTTATGAACAAATGGCATTTAAAGGGCGTTCGAATCACACCAGAAATCGCTGAGTTATTGCGACTGGGTAACTGGACGATTGAGTATGGTGAACCCATTATCTCCACAAAGGAAGGACAGACACAATGAGCTACGCAGTTCACGGATATGAATCACAGGTTTGTTATTACCCTGATGATGCCGCTAAAAAAGCTGGCATCACCAAAGCAAACGCCACTAAGGCGGACTGCATAAGGTTTTTGAACGACACGTACATCAATTTTCGCAAGACGCTGGCTAGTGGCGGGCCGAGTAAGGTACCGGTCAGTGAGGTACTCCCAGAACCAATGCGGATAGTTGAGCAGCTCGACACGTCAAAAACAAAGACGCCCGTTGAGCACCATAAATCAACTAACAAACATTGGACGGACACCGAAATCAGCTTTATCAGGCGTAACATGAGCAAATCAGTTTTATGGCTATCAAGTAAGTTACCAGATCGGTCTTACTCGGCAGTTGAGCAAAAATGCTACGCCATCCAAAGGGAGATGGGTGTGCGATGAAACGACTCACAATTAGTCGGTCGGGTGAGTGGCACCGGGCAGTGCTCTACACGACTGCTCGCAGCATCATTAACCACGGTACCCGCAACCGAATCAGTAAATGGCAAATGGAACAAGCAATAAAAGATGGCCGGTCACTTAATGGCTGGCGAATTATGGAGGTCAAGGACTATGCCAAAACAGTTTAAAGCTAGCATCAACGGTAATTATTTAACACTTAGTGACCGGCCAGCCGCCATCAACTTGATGGAAGTTGCCAGCATCGAAAACGTACCACCACTAGGGACACGACCACCAGTTACTTGGTATTCGGAGGCGAAGATGAATGACTGAACTAACTGAATCAGATAAGCTAGCGAACGCATGGTGGATGTCGAAGTTTGACGCAGATCACTATAAAACGATCCGGCTATTTAATCACCGTAAGCTGGTGCAGACGTACACCACAGCAAATTAGCGGTACAGCGATATGGAAGATGCCGAGAGTGCGTTTTGGACGGCTGAACAGGCCGGTGTTGCCGTAACGTGCGTGGCGGTTGGCAATAAGCGGTACAAGAAAATTAATGGCAAGATTCGACAAATCGCCAGCATGGAGGCGGACGAATGAAACGAATTTTAAATTATCCGGGTAGCAAGTGGAATTTAGCTGATTTCATTATTTCGATGATGCCGTCCCATACAACTTACTTGGAACCGTTTTTTGGATCTGGGGCAGTTTTCTTCAACAAACAGCCCAGCACTATTGAAACCATCAACGACATTGATGGTCGTATCGTAAATTTCTTCAAGCAATGTCGAGACCACCCGCAAGAGCTCTCCCAGTTGGTGGAACTAACACCACTTAGTCGGCAAGAGTACATGGAAAGCTACGAAATTGCAAAGGATCCATTGGAAGATGCTAGACGTATGATGGTGAGAAGCTGGCAGGCAATCGGTGGCAAAACGTCAGACCACACTGGATGGCGGGCAAATATCAATCAAAATTGGTCGAAGACAGTCGAATGGAATCACCTTGATAAACGGATTTTGGCAGCAGCTGGTCGCTTGAAGGATGCTCAAATTGAAAATCAGGACGCTTTCCAGCTGCTTGAAAGATACAATCGTCCCGGAGTTTTAGCCTATGTTGACCCACCGTACTTAATGAGCACACGCAGCAAACGACATTATGCTTACGAGTTCGGCGATGCCGACCATGAGGCATTGCTCGACCAGCTGGTTAATTTTAAAGGCAAGGTTATTATTTCAGGCTATGAATCTGAAATGTACGAGGAGCATTTATCCAGCTGGTGGAAAGCAACCAAAGCAGCGAGTGTCGAAACCGGTGACAAGCGTGTCGAGGTTGTCTGGTGTAATTTTCCAATTAAAGAGGCAAGCGAACAGCTGGATTTGTTGGAGGCGTCACACCAATGAAAGCTAATGATTTAACCGATGACGATCTCGTCATCACCGGACTACATTCAGCCACTCTACGATAGTTTTAATACAGCGGCCGATATGTACAAATGGTTGGCTAAGCAACTAGTTAAAAAATATCCTGAAAAGGTGGTACCGAAAGTTGAATAAATTACTCCCTAACTGGTTTGCCACATGGCTGACAGAAACGGAGATGGCGCCACCTAAACGGGTGGACGGCATTATGGAACTGCTTGCTGGCAAACAATCATTACCGCCCCAGTTTAAGCGTCTGACGGGGAAACAACGGTTAGACCTGATTAACCACGCAGAATGCTACATCGCATTTCTAGGAGGCGTTGAATGGGAACAGAACGGACACCAAAATTTCGTTTCACCAAGAAACCGTCGTTCTTAAAAACTCGGTTGGAGCATGGGCAGGCCGTTCACGGCTCCCAAGTAGTTTTTAACCGGCTTCAAGCCGAAGCAATTCGGGAAATTATTAAGGAGGAACTAAAGAAATGGAAATCATAGTTATGATGCTGGTTTCGGTGCTGATTGCAGTCGGAACGACGATGATTATTTGCCATTGGATAATGGGACAACTATCCGAATTAATTTACACAGAAATGGAAAATGACGGTAAGAATTCAATTGCTCGTGATGCAGGATTAGCGATTAACATCGATGCTAATACCCGCAACATTCACATCATTGCTAAAGCACTCAACGTTGATAAGTACACCGAAAAACGGCAAGAAAAGGCGTCTGACGCCATTAATTTGACAGCCGAAGATACGCAATCAGTCAACTGGCCAACGCCTAGCATCAGGGACGTTAATACAGAGAAACATGGTTAAGTACCCACGGGGAACTAGCAGACGACGGTTTAAGTTAGCCGAGGTTAAGAGCCGCAAGCGTAAACGAAACAAGTTTAACTCATCACCGGTCATCATTGACGATATTCGCTGGGACAGCAAAGCCGAGGGTGCCTACTATCTACAACTCAAAAATCTAAAGCTAGATTTTAAGTGGCATGAATCGTTTGACATCATGGACGCATTCACACTTAACGGAAAACAGCACCAAAAAAGAATCTACACGCCAGATTTTTGTATCTACGATCATGGTGAGCTGGTGAGCGTGGTCGATGTTAAAGGCGGTGACGCTACATTAACGGACGCCGCTAGTTTACGAATGGCGTTGTTCATGGATCGATACCGCATCCCAGTGGTGATTGCACGTTACAACTACAATGACGGCACGTTTTCGGAGACAGAGAAATGACCAACATACAGCTAATAGAAATGGTTCTTGGAATCATAGTTCCGGTGATGCTAATAGCAATCTTTTATGGCTGGATTATAGGCCGTGGAAAAAAGTAGGCAACAAAAAAGCCACCCCGCAAGGTGGCATACGAATTAATCTGACAGTTAATATTGTATGCTACAAAGTCATATATAACAAGGGGTGTAGAGGGTGCATTATTCAAATTGGGACGAGGAAGAAACTAAGGAACATACAAAAAAGGTGCTTAAAAGCTATCATCACTTAAAAGTTGAGCGTGCGCACCTAAGCGTCAAAACATCATTGTCGGGGATCAACTACGATGGGATGCCTAAAAGCACGACCAACCGCAACGGCACAGAAGACGCTTTGATTGATGAAATCGCCCGTGTAGAAAAACAACGGGCGTACTTAACCCACGAAATCGCCATGATTGACGCCACGATTAAAACACTGCGGGACATCGACGAACAAGAGGACTACTATGCGACCTTACTTGATTATCGGTTTTTGCGCCATTATTCGGTCACTAAGTGCTGTCGGCTATTAGGAGAGCTAGACTACAACGCCGACCACTACCACGGATCTCCGGTGCCAAAACAGACGTTTAACGACCATCAGAGTGAAGCCGTGCTGGCATTCGCTGAAATCTATCCCGATCGTGAGCAAGTAGTTGTGGAAAAGTCACTGCAAAAAAGTTCGGACTAAATCCGGACAAAACCGGACAATTCCGTACCAAATCCGGACGAAATCAGACTTTTTGGGTGGCCAACGGGGTTAAATTGGTATTGTCGAAAGAAAAGAAATCGACAACTCCTTTACCCAAGTGGAATACCCCCAAGCAACACGCATGATTGTAATGGGCAACGTGGGTTCGACTCCCACTTCATGCTTTGGCTGGTAACAGTCATAGGTACCGTCTTTCTTTTGTACGTGAATCAAGCTAGTGTGGCCGGCGGAAAACGACCACATGCTATGGGCATAGCTCAAGTAGAGCAGATCAAGATGCGGGTGCAAATCCCGCTGCCCACTTTGTCGGCCCGGATTGGTCGGCAAAATATTCTTAATCGCAGTTAACACCATTGACGACTGCGTTATTTCCTTTACCGTTTGCGTACGGAGAGTGGTCACTCACTGACCTTCACAGTCAGATCCCGGTTCAACTCCGGGCTGTGCAATTGCCGGTCCGATTAGCCGACAAGCCTTCATAAGAGTTGCTAGACGAGGAAACTCGGTACTTTAGTACCGAGAGGAATCGTCGTCTTGAGCAACACGCCTCTTTTCTAAAATATTAGTTGTATATAATATCTTTCACTAGAATATGAGCGTATAATTAATAGTGAAAGAAGGTGAAACAATTTGACCACAATTACTTTGAAGTTAAGGTTGTATCCAAACGGTAATCAAGCTAACCTACTAGAGGCAACAATGGAACAATACCGTTTAGCGTCTAACCTAGTATCTAATTACTACTTTGAGCATAGTTTTAAGCCAAAGCAAAGTGACTTACAGAAATCCTTATATCACTTAATAAGGAATAGGTTTGGACTTAAAGCACAAATGACCCAGTCTAGTTTTAAAACAGTGTTAGCTAGATACAAAACAGTTAATACTCAGCTTGGAAGGAAGCCTTACAAATACCTAGACTCGAAATCTGGAAAGTGGGTTTCAGTTAAACGTAACCTTGACTGGTTGCAAAAGCCTATCCAATTTCGCCGTCCACAATGTGATCTTGTGTCCGTTAGAGATTGGTCGCTTGTTAAAGACCAGCTCTCTATCAATACTGTGGGCACCCGGGAAAAAATGAGTTTTTCAACCAAAGGCTTTGATAAGTATTTAAAACAAGGAAAGTTAGGAACCGCAAAACTGGTTAAATCCCAAGGACGCTACTTCTTACATGTTTCTTGTACTTTAGATAACTCTAAATTTGAGAAGGATACTCTCAAACATGTTGTGGGATTAGACCGGGGATTACGGTTTTTAACCACGGTCTATGATGAAAAAGGTAATACTTCCTTTGTTTCAGGTAAATCAATAACAGCTAAACGCCGTAAATTTAAGCGGTTGCGTCAACAATTACAAAGCAAAGGTACTAAGTCTGCCAAGCGTAGACTGAAGGCTATCAATCAACGAGAAAACCGCTGGATGAGCGATATTAATCATCAAGTAACTAAGACACTCGTTGATACGTATGGTAGTGGCACAGTATTCACAATTGAAGATTTAACCAATGTTCGCTTTGCAACTGAAAAGGCAACAAAAGACAAACGATATGAACAGGTTAGTTGGGCTTTCTATCAATTTGAACAATTCTTAACCTACAAGGCTGAGCTTACAGGCTCGACCGTGATTAAGATAGACGCCCACTACACTAGTCAACGTTGTCCTAAATGTGGTTCAATAGACAAGTTGGCCCGTAACCACTGTACCCATGAGTATCACTGTACCCATTGTGGTTATACCAGCAATGATGACCGGGTGGGTGCAATGAATATTCAACTACTGGGTACCAACTGGGTT
This sequence comes from Secundilactobacillus muriivasis, assembly GCF_054785195.1. Taxonomy (NCBI): domain Bacteria; kingdom Bacillati; phylum Bacillota; class Bacilli; order Lactobacillales; family Lactobacillaceae; genus Secundilactobacillus; species Secundilactobacillus muriivasis. The sequence goes on from NZ_BAABMI010000027.1 coordinate 26,946, forward strand.
ACCGATAAGCTAACCAGTTTCAAACAAGTTAAATCAAACGAAGAATAGCTGGGTAAATCCTAGTTATTAAACGGGTGTTGTCAACCACCCGAAGATGTAACCACTTTGGTAGGAGTCTTAGGACGTTTGAACTACTGACCCATAGGGTCGTGAGTTACAAGCTCGTTACTTTAGTGACGAGTAGTTGACAAATTGGTTTCCTTCAAACATGACCGTCGCCGGACGGTCAAATATAGTGCAATAGCTCAGTTGGTAGAGCACACGACTTATAATCGTGAGGTTGCTGGTTCGAGTCCAACTTGCACCATGCTTGTTGAGTTACACCTTGTATATGCGAGTAAGATCACACATGCAAGCAAGTTTAAAGAAGTTTCAAAGTTGGTCAACTCCTACGCATTGATGAGTGCGGAACGTGAGCCAAGTGATTTCGGTCATTGAGCATCCACTCAAGAAGCCGGTTCGGTAAGTGGGGACTGGAAACCTCGCCCCACATCATCATATCTCATTCGTATAGCGAAGTACGACAGCTTGTTTTGCTGTAGGGCACGGTTCAAATCCGTGGTGAGATGTTGAGTCAAATACCCGCGAAGCTCTGGGAGATATCCCTATGTCGCGATGGAAGCACCGGTGCACCGAGGTCAGCAAGGGTAGGCGACAATGGTATGGTAGCCCATGAGGCAAGCCTAACTAGGAGTGAACTCGTGAGCGTTGGAACTCATGGGTGATGGTTAGTTTAATTTAGTCGATGCACCGAAGCGTAGGCTACTTTGGACTGAGCGGGGTTCAAATCCCCGTCGCTTCTTTGGCGCACACAAAAAATCTAAAATCGAAAGAAGGAACGTCCTCCACGTTTTGTTGTTTCGATTAGTGCGCCGTTATGCAATCGAGAAAATGGTTTTGCGGGTTCGAATCCCGCCGGTTGCATTGCCCGTTAACATTCACGGAGGTGAACGCTCCTCTCAGGGCGGGCATAGTTAGTTTTCGCGCAAGTCGGCTTAGTCAGCCGGCTTTTTTAGTACATAAATTTAGGAGGCACCGGAATGAACGATAAAGATTATTTTGATTTAATGCAGCGGGCACAGCGGTGCCGGAGATTACTCAATGGAACGGCGGTCAACGGTAATCGCCCACACCGTAAAATTCGCGTCGATATGGCTTACTGTTATCAAACGGTAAAAGAGTACGTCCAAGCATTTAACACCCGCCACACACCCAAAATCACGGTTGAGGGCTACTTGGAGGCGGACACATGAGCAGAGTGAGGATTATCAGCTCAGCAGATTATGGGCCAGTGTTTCCGATGGAATTAAAAGTCTACCGGGATCTGGAAAAGTATTTTGACGAGCAAAAACGCAAAGAGCGCCGTGCCAAGCAAAACAGGCATGGCACTTTTAGCTTGGAAAATAAGGAGGAACCATTATGGATTTCGGAGAAGCATTAGAACAAGTGAAAAATGGAAAGGGCATGAGACTCCCTCAATGGAAGCCAGATGTTGTTATACTTGCTCAATATCCAGATAAGCACAGTAAGATGACAGCGCCGTATTTATATGTGCAATCCAGATTTGGACGTGTGCCATGGAAAGAAACAAATATTGAATTATTTAGCGACGGTTGGGAAGTTGTTGGCCGTGATTAACGCTGGCAAGTAAGCGTACAAATTATTATATATGGAGGTGTGGTGGTATGTAATGAGTAGAAAAAGAGATCCAGCTCGTGATGAAGCCAAACGTATCTGGCTGGAATCAGGCAAGAAAATAACGTTAAAGGAAATTGCAAATCAGCTTGGGAAACCGCCAAACCGAATCAGAAAGTGGAAGTCAGAAGATAATTGGGACGGAAATAACGACGGTTGTCAAAAGGAACACTCTAAAGGGAACGTTCCTAATGACCAAAAGGAGCGCTCCTATTCAAAAGGAACGCTTAAAGCGACAAAAAACAGTGATTTAACACCACAACAGGAGCTGTTTGCTCAGCTAGTAGGCGGCAAACGAATACCGTTATACCGGGCTTATCAGACGGCATACGTTGGAAATAAGCCATCATTGGCAACTGCGTATGTGAATGCGTCTAAGCTTGCCAAAGAACCGAAAGTTGCACTAAGAATAACTAAGATTTCAGAATCTACTGCAGCGGAATATGATTGGTCGATTCCTAAAGTAGTTGATGAGCTGACGTTTGTTCACGATGAATCAAAAGCCGATATGATTGCCAACGGTGTGAAGAAAGCTAATGCAGACGCCATGCTTCAATCGGTTAACTCGATTACTGATGTGCTTGGATTGAAGGCATCAGATCGTGAGCAAATTCGTAGACTTAAAGCCGAGGCCGATTTGGCTGCGATGAGAGTAACGGCGGCGAATGTTAATACAAATGGTCAAATGGAAAGCATTGATAAACTGTTGAACACGATTGTGCAAGGGAGTGAACAGCATGACGATTCAACTGAATAACCTGTTTACGCCCAAGCAGCAGGAAGTGATCAATCAAGAACTGTTTGACCCAAATTGGAAGCTGATGGTTAACTACGGTGCGGTCCGTGCTGGAAAAACATTCGTGGATAATTTCGTGTTTTTGTATGAAGTTAAACATGCAGCACAGGTTGCACAAAAACATGAAATTGCACACCCGCTATACATTCTGGCCGGTGTTAGTAGCAAGTCTATCTATAACAACGTGTTGACTGAAATCATGAATACGTTCGGCATGGAATTCCAATTTGATAAGCACAACTCGTTTCAACTTAAATTCAACGGCTTACCAGCGGTTACTATCGTACAGGCGTTCACCGGGTCCATTGCTGGATTGGGTGCTATTCGTGGTATGACGGCTACTGGAGCTTACGTTAATGAAGCCTCACTAGCAAACGAGGAAGTCTTCACCGAAATTCGATATCGTTGTTCTGTCCACGGTGCGCGTGTTGTTTGTGACACTAACCCAGACGTTCCGACTCACTGGCTTAAGAAAAAGTACATCGATAACCCTGAACACAGTAAATCAATTGTCAGCAATCATTTTACGATTGACGACAACACGTTTCTGGATGCCGATTATGTACGGTCGCTTAAGGAATCAACGCCTAGCGGCATGTTTTATGATCGTGCCATTAAGGGCCTGTGGGTGTCCGGCGAGGGTGTTGTGTACGCCGATTTTGATAAACGGGTACATTGCATTACGCCAGATCAGTTACCGATGGGGCTAACTTATTACGCTGGTGTCGACTGGGGATATTCGCATGCAGGCTCAATCATGGTGCTGGGCGATGACGGTCAGGGCAATACCTACGTGGTTCGTGAACACAGTAAACAGTTCAAGGAAATTGATTACTGGGTTGAATATGCCAACAAGGTGCGAGCTAAGTATGGGAAGAACATTCCATTCTATTGCGATACTGCGCGTGTCGAACATATTGACCGCTTTAGACGTGAAGGAATCAATGCACGTAACGGCAATAAGTCGGTGCTATCTGGTATTGAGTTTGTGGCGAGCGCGCTGAAGACTAAGCACATGTATGTGGTGGAAAGCGCAACGGAATCGTTTATGGATGAAATCTACAACTATATCTGGGACGACAAAAACGATGCACCAGTTAAGGATCATGATCATGCAATGGATGCTTGGCGATACGCGTACTACACGAAGCACTACAAACCACAGCGAGTTCAATCATTCAAAATTTAAGGAGGTGACAGTTTGGCATTAGAAGTAGATTTGCCGGAATTAGACAACCGATTCCTGGGTCATGCACAAATTACGCATCACAATCTGTTCCTGTTCCCGGCGGATGAAGAAATCACTGGCGGTGACTTGCTAGAGCTAATCGACTATCACCGCCTGCATATTCGCAAGAAGTACCTGCGGGACCGTAACTACTATGAGGGTAACCACTTTATCTTGCACAAGCAACGCAAAGCACTCTACAAGCCAGATAATCGGTTAGTGATTAACTTTCCGAAGAAGGCGGTCACGACATTCAATGGGTTCTTTGATGGGACGCCCATTAAGGTTGATCACCCGACTAAGAGTGTGGATGCAGCAATCGAGACGTGGGAGAACGTGAATAATTTTGAGGATACGATGAGTGAGGTATCCAAGGCCAGTTCAATCTATGGACGGGCCTTTTTCTATGTCTACCAAGATGAGACCGGTCAACCGTGTGTCGTCGATGTGGACCCGCTCAATACGTTCTTGATTTACGATGACACGTTCGCTGAGCATGTTCGTTACGGCGTTCACTACGGGCTCAATAGTGACGGCTACACGACGGTCACCTTGATTGACCAGCAGTACGAGCGTCACTTTATCGTCGATGGCAGCTCAAACAACTACATGGACCAAACGTCTGCCGTGATCAATCCTTATCCAATCGTGCCTATCATTGAGGCACCGGAGAACAAGGAGCGCATGGCAATGTGTGCTGACATTTACAGCATCTTTGACGAGCTGGATAAGGCGATGAGTGAGAAAGCCAATGACGTCGACTACTTTGCCGACGCTTACCTTAAAATTATCAACGCTTACATGAGTGGTGACGAGAGCAAAGAGTTTAGCCAGAGTTTGCGTGACAATCGCTTAGTGGTCGTGAACGGCTCTAATAACGAAGACGCTGAGGTTGACTTCATGGCAAAACCGAACGCTGACACAACGCAGGAAAATCTGATTGACCGATTGGTTGACTACATTTACCAGATTGCGTCAGTGACGAACATGAATGACGAGGCGTTCAGTGGGAACCCGTCCGGTGTCACGCTACGGCTCAAATATCAGCCGATGAAAGACATGGCGGGTACCAAGTCACAGAAGTTCAAGAAGGCATTGCGCGACGTGTTTCAGTGCGTGCTGTCGACGCTGAGAGGTACCTCAATGGACGCATGGCCAGACTTGACGTTTAAGTTCACACAATCCATTCCACAGAATCTATTGGAAGAAGGTCAAACACTCAGTTACTTATGGGGACGTACTAGTAAGCGTACTGCGTTGGCTCAAATGTCGTTTATCGAGGATCCCGACAAGGAACTCGAACTCATTAAGCAAGAGCAGACTGAGGACCAGCAATCAAGCGCCGCCATGGTGCAAGCCGTACTTAACCAAACTGACCAGCAGAAGGGCGGTGTAGGTGATGGCAATAACGGTCAAACAACAACAGGCGCGGATTCAGGAGCTAATAAGGCTTGATGATCAGACCGACCAGGCGACGGATGTCTATTACGATGAGTGTTTGGCGTTTATCCGGGATCACTTGCTACATTTTTACCAAGAGTACGCCGACGAAACCGGCCTGTCGTTAACGCAGGTTCAAGGCCGAGTGTCCAAGTGGGACTTGTCGCAGTGGAAACAGGCCATCGACTCACTCAACACTGCGGACTGGCCGGAGGAAGCAACCAAGCGACTGAAAGCTTACGGCGTCGTTGCAGGCATCGACAAGCCGCACATGATTGGCGCCATCATCGGCGTTGGTCTGCTACAGATGGTCGTCAAGCATCGTCAGGCGATTAAGCAGCGGGTTAAGTCGGACGGTGAATCAGAATTTAAACGTATGGCTACGGCTTATAAAATGACGCAGTCACAGCGTAAAAAGGTATCGAGCATAATTACTCAGGCGAGTACACAAGAGCTGTGGTCGAATAATTTATGGCTTGATACCGACACGTTGGCAAATGACGTTGAGAACCTAGTCAACAAACACTTGCGCCACGGTATGAGTTTGGTTGACCTGCAGAATCTGTTGACCAAACACGCTAATCCGGCACAGTTTAAGCCGAATCAATCGGTAGCTGACCGCATCACTCAGATGCAGGCCAACACTAGGCGCATTGTGCGTACTGAGTCAGCTCGCTTAGTTGACCAGGTCAATATGACTACGTATCGGATGCAGAGTGTTAAGTGGATTCAATGGGTCACTGAGCCGGGAGCATGCTCAAAATGTATGGGTATTGCCGATGGTGGGCCGTATGCTGTTGATGACTGCCCTAGCATTCCCGATGACAGCCATCCTAATTGTCGATGCACTAAAGTGCCATTTGACCAATCAGTTTAATTAATTTAGCCCCTAGCGTGGGCATTTTTATACCATTGACCAGGCGTGGAGCGTCTTTAAAAGCTACGGATAAGGGCAAGCATTGATCCCCTCAAAAAGCTATGGAAGGAGTTTTACCTATGAAGAATTTAAACTTGTTTTCTAACGGATTACGGATGTTTGCTGAGGATAACCCGGCTGGTGGTGGCGATACTACGACTACGCAAACCCAATCAGACACCCACAGTGACGACAGCACTGAAACCAAAGCAGATGAGAAAAAGTATTCTGACGCTGAGGTGGACGCCATTATCGACAAGAAGTTTGCTAAGTGGAAGGCTGAACAGCAAGCCGAAAAGGATGAGGCCGCCAAACTGGACAAGATGAACGGTGATCAGAAGAAGGATTATGCACTTCAACAGGCTCAACAAGAAGCGGCAGATGCTAAAGCCAAGGTTGCCAAGTTCGAAATGACTGGTACCGCACGTAAAGCTGCTACTGAAGCGGGCATCACAGTAACGGATGAAGACCTCACTCATATCGTGACGACTGAGGCTGAGAGTACGCAGGCTAACGTTGACTGGTTAAAAGATTTGACCAAGCGAATTCGTGAATCAGTTAAACAAGAATACCTCACTGGCAAAGCTCCACGACGCAACGGCGAAAAAGGAAATGAACAGGCGGGTAAACTAGGACAACGTTTGGCAACAAACAGCACTGAGTCCAAGCGACCAAGTCCGTTCGGTTAAGGAGGAATAGAGATATGCAACGAACTGTATATGGCTCACCAAAGCAAGTGCTAGGGATTGTTGGTCCTAAGGTTGCTTTGAGTGTGCAACTTAACGATACCGGCGTTACAGCGAATGCTCAGGGGAAGAAAATCATCCCGGCTGGTACACCAATTGGTGGTGCAACGTCCGCGTTAGATGACGAAACTGCTGTATTATCGGCAGTTAGCGATAGTACCGTACAAGGTATTTTGGAGTATGCAGTTGATGTAAGCACCGGTCACGGCAATGGCGCCATGATTGTGTTTGGTTACATCAACGAGAACCGATTACCTGACGGTGTAACGATTAGCGATGACGTTAAGACGGCCTTGACTAGCAAGGTCACGTTCTTTAAACGTAATAAGTAAGGAGGGATAGTTTAATGGATCCAATTGATATGTTTAGCGGTATCACGTCCGCTGAAACCAAAGCATTCTGGGAAACTATTCAGGCTAAAGAAGCACCATATGGGCTTGAAACGTTATTTCCTAACCAAAAACAAAGTGCCAGTGATGTTACCTGGTTCCGTGGTATGACCAATGCCCCTAAGCCCCTGAACCCATCAGCGTTCAACGTTAACGCAATTCCACGCGAACGCCAAGGATTTGAAAAGGTTGGCACTCACACCAACTTCTATAAGGAATCTAAATATATTGATGAAGCGTTGCGCCAACAACTATTGTTAGCTGCCACTTCACCGGTCACTAGCCAAAAGGACATCATTTTCAACAAAATCTTTAACGATAACGTTGATTTGATTCGTGGCGCCGCAATCACGCGGGAACTTGTTCGTTCCCAATTAGTGTTGGGCGGCAAATTTAGTATTTCTGGGAATGATCAGTTGTACGAAGAAGATTATGAAATGCCTGCAACTCACATCAGTGGCGCAAAGGGTATCTGGGGTGCAGACGGTTCTACACCAGTTGACGATATCATGATGGCACAGGACAGGATTGGTAATGATACTGGCCAAACAATTTCGCGAGTGTTAATGAACAAGAAGACGTTCAACTTATTGCTGCGGGATAACTCGTTGAAATCCACCATCGTGCCAAATAACGCTAATACGGCTAACTTGGTATTGCCTAAGAAGGATTTACTCAGTTATCTGTTAGATGAATACTCATTGTCAGTGCTGATTGATAACCAGTACTACACTGGGACCGATGGTAAAATCCACTACTTCATTCCAGATGGCAAGGCAATTTTCATGCCTCAAGGTAATTTAGGTGCAACTGTGTTTAGTACCACGCCTGAAGAAGCTGATTTGATGGCTAGTGCTGCCGCTGACGTATCTATCACTGATACCGGTGTGGCTATTACGACCACCGCAGAAGCTGACCCAGTAACTAAGGTTACTAAGGTATCACAACAGTTCATTCCAACGTTTGAACAAATTGATTCAGTGTTCGTACTCGATGTGCTTAACCCAAAAGCGTAACGCCACCTAATAACGAAAACGGTAGCACTACACAGGCTACTGCGCCGACTAATGTGGTGGCGACCCCGACAGATGACGGTGCGCTGATTACTGCGGGTACCGCGTCAAAATAGATTCGCCGTCTGAAATGGGCGGCGTCCCTGATGACAGTTGGACCAATGATGCGATCAGAGCTTATTTGGACGCTCACAGCGTCGTGTATAAGACTAATGACACCAAGGCTCAACTACTCGCTCACTTAACAGAATGAAGGAGGAATCATCCATGGCTTTAAAGCTTAATGTTTACGCAAAAGGCGGCACGACTGCACTTGCAACTGGTGACGATGCAACCGGTGTAGCTATTACTGGTTTAGCAGCCGGGACTGTGGTTGCTGATGGGGACTACCAAGTTACTCACACCGATAATACTGGTGCATTGACCGAATCTAAACGTGTTGATGTGCCCGGATTTACTGTCAAGCCTGCAACTGCAGGCTAAGGAGGCAACATGAAATGGCTTTAACTTTAAACATTTATAAAAAGGGCGAAACGACGCCTGCATTTACCGGAACCGACGCTGATGGCGTCGTAATTACCGGATTGGACGCTGGTACCGCAGTAGCGGCTGGCGATTACGAAGCTAGTCACACTGACCCTGATGGCAAGCTAACGGAATCGGATAAGGTTCCCGTACCGGCCTTTACTGTTAACAAAGCGCAAGCACCCGCACCAACGGGGGTAACAGCAACGGCAACGGATGACGGCGCTAAAATCACAGTTACCGCTAGCTAGCGAGGTGAGCTAATTGGCAATCGAGGAACTCATCACCAAGGTTGAAAATAACCCGCGAATGAAGGGAATAGATGAGGCAACTATCAGGGACAAAGTGCAAGATGCAATGGGGCTGATTCAGGCATACGAACTGAATAGTGCTGTGTTGGGTCGTGCGACCTATTTGTATGCCTGCCATTTGATTTTTGTAGATGTACTAAAGCATAGGGACCGCTTTAAGTCGGTTAAAGCTGATGACGGAGAGTACACCAAATTTGATGATGCCAATACCGATGATTACTGGAGCGAGTTTAAACATTTGCTGTCAGAACAAGGGTATGGTCAGAATCAAGTTCAATTTTTGTAGGAAGGATGATTGGAATGCCACGAAAGAAGCGAACCAACACGTTGAAGCCGGTGGGTGTAGTGCTCATTGGTCGGCGTGAAGTTCAATTTGCTAGTTATCACGTTGAAGAAGGCGACACGGTGTTTAACTTGTGGTTGAAGTTACGCGCTAAAACGACCGTGGGTGCCATTAAGCAGGCCAACGGAATCGAAACCAATGAATTGAAGGTTGGTAGTACGATTAAGATTCCGCTGGTTTACTAATGGAATCGGGTGCAGACGCCGTCATCAGGAAGCTTCGATTGCAACAGCGAAGGTTGAAGCAGTTGAACGCTAATCAAGTATCGGTTGGTGCAATCAAAGAGGTACCTGAACATACTCAGGAGGAACTACAACAGATTGTCCGGTACAACGAATTTGGTACTACTAAAATTCCAGCCCGGTCTTTTTTGCGTGGTTCGCTGTACCGAAACAGCAAACATGGTTGGCGTTTTGTCAGTCGTGAAGCAGTTAAGGGAGTGCTGAATGGTTCACTGACCGGTAATAAAGCCTACAAAATAGTGGGTGATCGGATGGTTGAAGACGTCAAACACCAAATTGATATTGTGGGGCCACCCAACGCCCCAAGCACTATCAGGAAAAAGGGACGTAACCAGCCATTAGTTGATACCGGTGGCTTGTACCGCTCAATTGATAAGGAGGTCGTTAAGCGATGAGTATCGTTGAAGATCTATACGAAGCATTGAGCGTATTCGCTGTTCCTGTTAGGGCTCACCCAGCATTTAACATTCTCGATGGTGACCATGTTAATTCGTTAAACGAAGCTATTTCATTTACGCAGCAGGATTTAGATAATGATTCGAAAGTCGAACGACTAAATGACCCGGTCGTACCAAAATCGTCCGATTTTTCTGCTGAAATGGTGCAACTGATGAGTGGTGGTGGCGATACACTGCCAACGATGTATAAGTGGTATTCAGAACACGAGTATCGCCGTGGAACGTTAGTGGAAACGAAGGGCCACGTCCTACAAATTGATAAAATTGCCGAGTACGACAACGTAGCCGGTATTTTTGTGTATCTGCTGAAGGGGGATGACGCACTTGTATCCATTTGATGAGGATCCAACCCAAGTTGAAAAACACCTTGGTACGCTCATCAAGGTAGTTGAACAGATTACTGGGATGTCAGTCGTTCCCAATGAGCGAATTGCACAAACGAAAACTTTACCATTTGTAACGTACTATCCAATAGTGATTGACGACCCAGTTTTAGGTGACGCAACGTTGAATGACGGCTTGTTTGAAACGACAGTATCGTTAGACGTATTCGCTAAAACAATGTTGGAAGCAACCCGTTCTTGTGGAAAGTTGAGAATCTATCTTGCTGACCGTTACACTCGGCAGTCTATGAGACGGGATGGTGGATTTACGATTCAACAGGTAACCACGCCAAACACTCGCTCAATTACGAATTTACCCATTTCGGCCGTGCATCACGTTGGCTTCGATGTGACATTTCAATACTATCGACATTACCAGAGTCCGATTGATCAAATTTCAGCGATCACGGATATTTCAATTGATACGAAGGAGGATGAATAATGGCTAGTACATTATTTAGTACCTTGAACCGGATTTCACCGGCTCATATTTCAAACCAGTACTTGACGGCTGCCAAAGATGTCTTTGCAGGCATGTTAGTTAAAGGCGACAAGCAAGGTATTGTGGTTTACGACGATTTAGATGGTGTGGCCGAAGACTACGATCTTTATTCGCCAACATGGAAAAAGGCGCGCGCGTACTTTGCGGCGAATCAAGAAGCTGCCAGCTTGCTGGTAGTTACATTTGCACCAGGTAAGAGCGATACCGAAGCGGCACCCACAAACGTTAAAGCCACACCAACTAGTGATGGTGCTTTGATTACGGCTGATGTTGCTTCAGCTACTGGTGAACTTGCTACAGACGCGGTAGGTGCAGTTCAAGCACTGAAGAAGTATTACTTTGCGGGACCACAGTTCTGGTTCTTAGCAGAATTTAATGCTGATGTTTCGGAAGCAATTTCAAACTTTATTGAATTACAAAACACCGGTATCTATATGGCATATTCTACCAACGTAACGGACATGCAGGGTTATGTAGGTAACAAACGGACTTTCAAGTTAACGTTGCCTGCAGTTGATGATTCGACCGCTGACATGCAAGATACGTACAACAACGTATTCGATGCCGCTGTGATTGGTACGGTCTATGGTCGTAAACCGCATTCGGCTTGGAAGTACGCAATCGGTGATTTACCTTACACCAAGGAACAGGATCGTTATAGCTTTACACCGGATGATTTAGCGCAACTAGATGCTTACAACATCGTCACGTACGCCTACGTTCTAGATTCTGCTCGGTTGACGAGTTCACGGATGTCAGCCGACGATGTCCATATTGATACGATTTTAGGGTGGGATTGGATACAGAATCAAATTACGATTCAAACCACCCACTTATTTGTTCAAAATGCTAAAGAAGGCATCCCATACAGTGAAGTTGGCTTTGACGCCATCATTACTGTCATTCGGGGTGTCTTTTTAGATGCTGGTGATTTGGATATCATTGCGCCTGAACTTGATGATTCGGGGTTAGAAACGGGTAAACCAGATTACAGCGTGGACTACGCAAAACCTGGTGAGTTGCCTAAGACGTATGAAACTAAGCGTGAAATGCGTGGTGTTAAGACGAAGTACCACCCAATGGGCATGGTCGAAGACGTCTACATTGAAAACACAATCGTAATGTAAAGGGGGAATTATATATGGCTGATCAAAACCTATCCAACGCACTTGAAGACGACGAACCGTTGTTTGATGCTGCCGACGTCGCCGTTTACTTGGATGACAAGTTGGTTAAGTATTTCAACGGGAATGACCTTGTAAGTATTACCTGGTTAACGGATAACGTTACGCTGGAAATCGATGCGCAAGGCGCTGGGACTGCAGTAAAGAACCATGATGACCGTGCTACGATCACGATGCACTTGAACCGTGCGTCCGACACTTGGCAAGAAATCATGGGTTATGGTGCTTCAACCGGTTACCACAAGATCAACATCGTTACACCATACGAACACGTTTACTCAGGCAAGTCATTGCTCACTAAGAAGCCTGATATCAATATCGGTGGTGGTGCACAAACTGTTGATTGTGCCTTCTCATGCGTTAAGGCAACGCTTGAAGGCAACAAGGCTGCTTAATCTAGGAGGAAGTTTATATGAGTGAAGCAACAAGTATTGATGATGTTTTGACCGAAGGCGCAACTGAACCTTCAGCAGGAGTTCCAACTTCTGCGGCTACAGCAACTGCTGATGAAACGGCTAACGTTACTGCAATGCCGGATTATCAAGGTAAAGCGGATGATACTGCAGATGGTGAGGCAACAGACACGCACCCGGAAGTGATGGACACATTACCCTCAATCAAACGTACTTCGGATGAACCGGAACTGAAGGTGGATGATAACTTCAACTTCAATTACGTGCTGAAGAACGGGAAGACGCTAAAGACGTCGGTGGTTAAGCCTGACTTAGGGATTAGCGCTAAACTATCTGATACGACGCTTCGTTTTAACGAAAGTAAGACGGGACAACGTTACATGATGGTTAACAACGTTGAAGTATATCAAATGATCATGAAGGAACTTATTCGAGTAATTCTGGTGGATGGTGCCCCATTGCATACAGTCACTTTTGAAAGCCTTTCTAAGATTGGCATGACGAAGAGTGAACTGGATGACTTTATGGGCATCATCACGACGTTTTACCTATCGGAGTAATATCTTCTTCAACAAACGTCAGATTGAGAAGATTTTTGACCGAAATCCGGCGATGGCGATGGAATGGTCAGCGTACATGCACGGTGCAGTTAATATCACCCGCGAAGAGATTCAGGGAATGTCTGGCAATGAACTAAGTATTCTGCAGTATGCGACCGAACAGCGTTATAAAATGGCCTGTTACAATCAGGCTTCAGCTATTGCGTTGGCGTTTGGGGGAAAGGAGGGGGCCTGATGACCGATATTGCTGGTGATCGGATATCGTATAAAATCGATATTGATGGTCTCTCTAAACTTGCTGGGATGCAAAAAACCATTCAACAAGTGGAAAAGCTCTTTCCTAAATTGACGGGTGCGGCCAAAGATGCTCAGAACGCTATGAAGCGGTTTGATACCGCCGTTGACCATGTTAATGGGGACAAATTCAATAAGATGTCACATAGCGTTGATAGGTTGCATGATCATGTTGACAAAGTAACCTCCAGTGTGAATCGGTCTAACGATGCTTTAGATCGAACAGCACGAAAGACTGATAGATTTGGGTCTAGCATGAAGCGTGCTAACGGGCAAGTCCATTTCGCTAGGCAAGCGCGTGACCTCGATTCGTTAGGCAGCAAGATGCAGGCGTTTGGTGCAACAGCCACGGCGTCTTTCGCAGCCATCACCGCCGGTGCAGGCGTCGCACTTAAAACTGCCACGGACTTGCAGAATGAGTTTAAGGTGATCAATAACTTGGCAACGACTGGTGGCGAAAGCCCAGCCGAGGCTAAGCGAAATGTTGCTAAAATGCGCAAAGACGCTACTAGCTATTCCAACCAGTACGGTGTGAAAGCCACCAAAATCGCCAAAGGGTACGAGACCTTAAATCGGCGTGGTTATACGACCGCACAAGCGCTGGGTTCTCAGAACTCTTATTTACAAGGCACACTTGCATCTGGCGACTCATACGATGACGTAGTTGACAACGGTGCGTCTGCCATTGAACAATTCGGGATGAAATCCAATAGCGTTAAGGGAATGAAACGTGCCAGCAAAACAGCGATTAACCAAATGGCTTATAGTGCCGACCTTACAGCAACTAGCTTTGGCGGTTTAGGTGAGGCACTGAAGTATGCCGGGCCTGATGCGCATGCAGCTCATCAATCGCTGCATACCACAGCGTCGGCAATCGGTGAATTATCCAATTTTGGGATCGATGGCTCACAAGCCGGTACTTCGATGCGCCAAATTTATCAGCGGTTAATCAATCCGCCTTCTAAAGGTAAGGCACCCAATGCAATGGATAAACTCGGGTTGAAGTACAGCGATTTCCGAGACGCACACAACGAATTGCTACCAATTCAAGATATCTTTGCGAAACTAGATTCTAAGATGAAGGGTATGAGCAAAACTGACAAGGGCGCAATCTATGCGGCCTTATTTGGCGTAAACGCGTCGAGTGCTGCACAGGCTCTGGGTGCTTCTTACAAGAAAGTTGATGCTCTGGATAAGAAGGTTTCGAAGGCACAGGATATGAACGGCGGTAAAGGTTATGTTGCCAAATTATCTGAGAAAAACCTTGATACCTTCCAGAATCAATGGAATCGAGTTAAGCAGGGGTTATTGAACTCTGGTGTTGATATCGCGAATGCTTGGATGCCGACTCTGACAAAGTTGGCCAAGAGTGTCGCTGATATTCTCGAAAAATTCCAAGGGTTACCTGAACCGGTGAAGAAATTTACTGGTGCCGCGCTTGCAATTACTGCAGTAGTTGGTCCATTAGCGTTAGTTGCGGGATCACTGATGAAGATGCACAGTGCTTTAGGTGCTATCAGCAAACTCGGTGGTGGTAAGGGTAAGACGGGTATCCTGGGATCTATTGCTGACTTAGTTGGATTTGGCGGGAAGTCTGAGAAGAGTAGTGGACGGACTACAAAGTTTAGCAGCAAGGCTCGTATTCCTGGTAGCTGGTTACTAAATGAATCTGGTCGTGGTAAGAATGTGAGCGTTAAAGCTCCCGGACCAATTAAGACCTGGTTGGGTAATACGCGTGTTGGTAAACGTGCTTCAGCTATCAAGCAAGGCACTAAGTCGTTACTACCTACGTTATGGGGCGATACTAAGACTATTGCTAAGGGTGGCGTTTCAAAAGCGACTAGCTTAGTCGGTAAAATTCCTGGTATTTCGCGTATGGGGAGTATTGCTAAAGGCAGTTTATCAATTGCTGGTAAAGTTGCTTCTCGAATTCCAATTTTGGATGTAGCGATGGCTGGAACTAACCTGATTGGCATGAATCAGAAAAACGCCGGTAAGAAGGTTGGATCCGCAACTGGGATGTTAGCTGGTGGTGCAATTGGTTCCTTATTTGGTCCAATTGGTGGTATGGCTGGTGCAGCTATCGGTCAAACACTTGGGGCTAAATTTGGTGCAACAATTCAAAAAGCGTTACCTAAAAAGGTTCAGAAGTCGATTGGCTCAGCGGTTAAGAGTGTTCAAAAGACATTCAGTAAACTATTGAAGCCATTCCAGTCCGTTACGCGATCCATTAGTAAAGTTTGGAGTTCGGCTACTAAGGGTGTATCCAAGTCGTGGGAAAAGTACGTTGTAAAGCCGTTATCCGGTAAGGGTGGCGGTGATGCAATCAAAGGCGCAATGAAGTTCTTTAAATCAGTACTCGTACCTACGATGAAAATTGCTGGTGTGGCGTTTAAAGTATTCGGTGCAGTTGCAAAGACGGCGATTAAAGCCGTTGGCCATATTTTGAGTGGCTTGATTAAGACGGTTAGCGGTACATTTGCACTGGTTTCTGATTTAATTCACGGTCGCTGGAAGAGCGCTTGGAAAGATGCCGTTCAAATCTTTAGTGGTATTTTTGGAACGATTAAAAACGTACTCTCGGATATTCTCGGTTCGGTTTGGGATGGTATCACAGACCTTGCTAAGAATCTCGGTGACCTCGTCCTGCACCCAATTCAAACGATTAAACGCTGGTTGAGTGGTGGAACCGGGTCGTCTGGTGGCGATGGTATCACTAAGAACGTCAAAACTGCACAGAGTATCGGTAGCGGTAAGGGTGCACCAAAGCAGTCTAAACCTAAGATCAATGTGCAAACCGGTATCGGCAAGGCAACTGGTGGTCCAATCAGTAAAACTCAGTTGGCCATGGTTAACGAAGCCGGTACTGAGTTGGCGTACAATCCGTTAACGGGTAAATTCCGAACACTCGGTAATGGGCCAACGGTTACGCGACTATTCGCTGGAGAACATGTTTTGAACGCCAAGGACACACGCCAGTTGTATAACGGTGGCCTTGGCAAAGGTAAAACACTGCCGGGATTCGCTAAAGGGACCTCTAAGCTGACTACAGCAATTGGTTCAACTTCAGTTTCGCTGAAGGGTGCTAACCTAAGCAAAACTTCTGAATCAACTAAGAAGTCGATGAAGTCAATCTCTAAATCAATTCAGAACGGATATACCAAGTCCAACAAGGTTTCGACTAAGCAAATGACACAATTACAGAAAAAATCAACTTCGACATTTAAGGATCTAACTTCAGACACTAAGAAGCAGACCCAAAAGTTGCAGAATAATACCGTTGGCGATTTTGATGATACTCAAAAGAACTCCATGACGCAGATGAAGCAGATGTACAAAGGCGTTCAGACGTACGTCAAGGCGATTTATACGAACTTTAAAGATGGCATTAATAACTTACCGGTTTATGCTCAAAGTGCAATGTCGAAGACGATTTCAGCATTGAATCGTGGGTTTAAGTCAATTAATAGCGTGTTATCTCAATTTGGTGGTAACAAAGCCACGTTGAATTTGGCGCACTATGCAACCGGGTCTAAAGGCCCAATCAGTCATGATCAGTTAGCTGTGGTTAACGATGCTTCTGTGGGACCGCATCAAGAAGCTATCGTTCGTGGTGGAAACGTGATGTTTCCTAAGGGACGTAACGTGGTTACTAAACTGCAGAAGGGTGATGAGATCCTCAACGGCTCGGAAACCCGCCAAATGTTTGGTAACTTGCCACACTTTGCGAAAGGTACGGATGCGCTGAAGCGGATTATTACGGGAAACAGTAAGGCACCTGACAAAGCCTTTTCTAAAGACTTTGATGCTAAAATTAACCTTCGAGTAATGGACACGGATTTAGCGAAAGATTTAGGCTTAGTTGGCTCAAAAGCAGTTGATTCATTAGGAACCAAATGGTATCAAACTGTTTGGTCTGTATTGAACGATGCAATGAGTAGTGATGATGGTACCGCGTCTATTAACGGGGCTGCTCTTGTCAAAGCAGTTTATAAATATGGTCATGGGAAACCTTATGTATGGGGTGCAACTGGGCCTAATTCATTTGACTGTTCAGGATTAGTTCAGTATGCGTTGAAGCACGCATTCGGAATTAACTACCCTCGAGTTTCGGGGGCACAGATTAATTACGCGCATCGTATTAGTGCAGCTAATGCCAAACCGGGTGACTTGGTTGGTAATAATGGCCATATTGGTGTTTATATGGGTGGAGGTAAATATTATTCTGCGCAATCACCCGATAATCACCCAAATATTGGTGTGAGTGATGTTAAGTACTTCCCACACGGTCCGCATTACTTTGGACGTGTTAGTGGTGCCGCTATTGCAAATGGCGATGACAAGAAAAAAGGCGGAAAAGATTCAGGGTTGACCAAACTCGTTAAGAAAGAACTTTCTAGTCAAATTAAATGGGTTGGTAAAAATTTGGCAGATGACTTCGGAGATGTCGGCGGATTTACTTCTACTGGTGGTAATGCCATCACTAAGGCGATGATTGCTAAGGCTGAAGAAGTAATGAAAGTTCCTGAAAGTGTTCGAGCGAAAGTTGCGAGCGATATCATGAGAATGGCGGTATCCGAATCCGGTAATCGAAATATCGGACAAACAATTCATGATGTTAACTCCGCTAACGGTAACCCAGCTGGTGGTCCATTACAGTATGTCAGGAGTACTTTTATGAACTATGCTGTGGCTGGTCACAAGAACTGGAGCAGTCCGTACGACCAAGTATTAGCCTATTTGAATAATAGCCAATACAAGTCAGCAACTGGTATGACCACTATCTGGGGAAAACGCAAATTTGATTGGCTTGGATCGGGGCCACATGGGTCTCGCCGTTTTGCTAATGGTGGTTGGGCTGAAACAGGTAAACTGAACATCTTTGGTGAAGTACCAGGCGAAAGCGAAGTTGCGATTAACACTCACCGGCCAAGTGCCGATCCGCTGATTGCGGAAGCGATGAGTGATCGTGCTTCAAAGAGTCCTAGCGGTATCTTTGCTCAATTCAAGGCATTTTTAAAGATGCAAAAAGAGTTGGCAAAGATGAAGGCTTCCCAAACGAAGTTCAACGCAACCAGTAAGGCAAGTCTGAAGCCGAAGAGTGGTAACATAACGATTCGGCCACAGTTCACATATAGTCCGAAAATCACGATCAACGGGTCGGGTGACGCTAACGAAACGGGTAAGATTGTTTCCAAGCAACTCACCAATGATCGGCGTCAGTTCGGCACGATGATTAATGATTTTTGCGATACGATTTTAGCTTCACTGTAGAGAAGTCCTTAATAGGGCTTCTTTTTTACATATACAACAATTAAGGAGGTGAGTATTTGGCAACTAAGAAGACGTTAAAAACATACGAGAAAGCAGTTAGTACCGCAAAGTCAAAGTGGAATAAGTCCCATACAACATATACCAAAGATAAAAAGACCTCTGATGGGCTTGTTGCTAAGTACAAGAAGGCAACTGGTACAGCTAAAACTAAGTTGAAATCTAAAGTGACGGCTGCACAGCGCGCTACTTCAAAAGCTAAAACGCGAATGGATTCAGATAAGACTAAGTACACCAAAGCTAAAAAGAATTTAGCGACTTTTAAGAGTAATCAGTCTGCTGAAAAACGTAAAGCAACGTTGGCACTGAAGAAGAAAATGATCACGCAGATGCAAAAGAACAAGCCGGGCTACTGGAAAGCCAAGCGGCCGTACATCATTCCAAAGTATCCGGGGACGATGCACAGCTATGTTTTTATCGATAATACGAGTGAGAGTGAAACAACGACAACGGATATCACAACGAACGCATTATCGCCTGGTCAATATGTCAACCACTATACGCAGACCACGCCACCGCAACGCCAGTTTGATGGTAAGTTAGGTGGCTCTTCTATCTCGGAGGTTGCTGGACTGAAGAAGCAGTTGGACATGCTTAAACGATGGGCGGCCAATGGGACCGAGGTTGAACAACATCATGGTCAGCGGAGCACTAATAGTGCAACGATTACGTCAGTAGCAGCTAACTTCGATGCACCTCGGGATAACGCGGTGCCAATATCGCTTGCATTGCAGGACGTGAAGTGGGCGTCTAGCGATGTTAAGAAAAGTTCTGGCTCCACGACAACTAAAAAGAAGCCGAATGATACTGGTGAGAAGTCGACTACTAAGGGTGATCGTAAGACTACGAAACCTAAAGCAGGATCATATCTTACAATCAAAAAAGGTGACACCTATTGGGGCTATCACCTTAAGTTTGGTACGTCGATTGCTAAATTACGGAGTTGGAACGGATTCCCTGATACGAAGTTACCGGTTGGTAAAAAAATCAGAGTTAAGTAGGTGGTGAGTTTATGTACCGGAGCACGATTCAATTTAATAAGTTTCAGTTGCCTGAGACATTCACCAAAACACTTAGTGGGATTGTTTACCACATCACGGTCATTTACAACTACGTTAATGATCGGCTCTACTTGACGATTGCTGATGAGAATGATGTCCCATTGGTAACGAACGAGAAACTTGTTGCGGGTGAGCCGTTGTTTAGGGATATCGTGGACGTTAATTTGCCCAGTGAGGATCTAGTTTTAATTGATGAAACGGGCCGGTCAACGTGCGTGAACTTTGCCAACGTTAATAAGGATATTTTTATCACCATTGACGAGACGTTCACTGGTGAAATGGATCCGGGTAACAACGACGATGGTATCTTCAATCCTGACGGTGATATCGCCAATATGGGATTTGAAGCCGATGAAAGTGATGAACCTGAACCGGATGATGACTTTGATGGGTTGGATGATTTAGACCTGATTCGAGGTGATGGTTAATGCTGCTGGTTCATCGTTACAGTCGGGTTTATATCACTTGGAAAGGTCATCAAAAAGAGTTTCTATCATGGGATAAAGCGCCTCATAATGGTGCATTTGAATGGACATCGCCGTTTACGACTGGCGTTAATCCGGACATGAATCAATTGACACTGTACAACTTAACGGATGATGAGTTTGGTTATTTTCTACAGGATCGTTCGATTGCGGTAACAGCTGGATTTTATAATGCGGATGCTACGGCCAAGAATGGTGGACTGATTACAAAAGGGACCATTAAATCATCAACACCGATGTCGTTAGATGGCGTTGACCGCTCTATTCAAGTTAACTTTAATCACTTTCCTGACATCAGCGAAGACACAATCAAGGTCAAAAAAGTAACCAAGGTCAAGGTTAAGGCGAAGGTTAAAAATACCCGTAAGAAAGCGGGCAGTAAAAGTGCAACTTAACTCATCACTGTGTACAGTAAAAAGAAAACGACTGAGCTGAATACTTGGTTGAAGAACAATCCTAACGCAACTTCGCACGAACGTGGACTGAAGCGTAAAGAGTTAACTAATGAACGACAGAAGTATGCCGCATCGATTCGGAAAAAGGCAACACAAACTAGTAAGACCAAAACCAGCAAGGCTAAGTATGCCAAACAGGTTAAGTACGAGAATATGTCGTTTAAGAAGAACACGACAACATCGACCATGATCAGCGCTATTGCGAAGAAAGCCAAAGTTCCACTTGGTGCAGTCAAGTTGACGTTTAATCGTAAATACCCAGACAGTTACACGGTTTCTGGTAAACCAATTAATGCAATAAAAAAATTAGCAGATGGGGCTAGTACGAAGACCTACATTCAGGATGGCAAGCTTTACATTCGGGAAATTACAGCCGGTCAGAAGGTAAAATTACACCTTACGCCAGAAACAGGATTGCTCACACACCCTACGCCAACTGATGACGGCGAGTACGACGGTAAGAAGTACGAAGCACAGTCGCTAATGCGGCAAGAAATTTATATTGGTGCGCTAGTCTACGTTGATGATGGCGTAAAGAATTATGGTAAGTGCGTGGTATTGGGTGGCCAACGTGAGTATACGACTTCTTCAAGCACGGTTACGTTTCAGTTTGTTCCTTACAGCCAGTACCAGATTACCAATGCTGAAAGTCTAAAAAAGGCTAAAGCGTCCGCTGCTAAGGATAAGGCCGCGGCTGATTTGAAAGCCAAGAATGCGAAGGCTAAGGACGGTAAGCAAAAGGACAAAACCAAGTCAACCCGTAAGAAGCGAACGACTGCAGCTAAAAAGAAGTGAGGTGACGATCAATGAAAACCGGGGCTAACAAGTTATTAGAGTTAATTGATTATGAGGTAGAGACGTATATTACGGGACTGAAGACGATTTATTTAGCGACCGTTACAGGATTGTCACCATTAACCGTTCAGTCTCGTGCTCTGAACCCTGATGGAAAGAAGCAAGCGCCAATTCAAGACGTTCGGCAACTCGACTTTGAGTATTACATCAAAGGATCAGAAGATGATGGTCACACTCGTGAACTCAAAGTTGGTGATGAGGTCGTGGTTGCAGTTTTCGCAGATAGTATCGCCAACTACGAAAAGGGTAAGAACTTTACGGTAGATCCGTATCGGCGAAATAGTGTCGATTCCAGCGTCATAATGGGGGTCCTTAAATGAGTACCGATGTTCGTTTAGACGCAAATGGTGACCCGGATTTAACCAATGGACGCACATTAATAACGGGCGTTGATGAGTTACGACAATCACTTGAAATGCGATTATTATCGCAAGTTGGATGGGCCGTCAATGATGTTGAATTCGGCGTTGAATGGTTGGACTTCTTTGGTGATTACAATAATTCAGACTTAGCAGCAGAAAAGATTGCTGAGTCGTTGGAACAAGATGATCGGATTGCTGCAGTTCTCAGTGTGACGGTAACGCCAGATTATGAAAAGCGGCGAGCTAATATCCAGACAGTACTGCAACTAGCGGATGCGGATTTGATTGCTGATAATGGCAATCCTAATTTAGATTTTGATACCGATATTGACATTTAAGGAGGCGATTAAATGCCACTAACATCAACAGGATTTGAGCCAAAGCTATATGACGAATGGCTGGTAGCGATTCAAACTGAGCTACGTAAGGATAAGAACTTAGGACCAGATGTGGATTTGTCAACTGGTTCTTATGTCGAGACCTTTGCTGAATCTTTTGCACGACAGTTAGAAGAATCGGATTTAACTAAGGCAGATCTATATGACGCACGATTTATTTCGTTGGCGGAGAATACGGCACTTGACCGATTAGGTGCTAATGTTGGTATGAAGCGCAATACAGCGGCATATGCCACAACTATTTTGACGATTAAAGGAACTCCTGGCTATGTAATTGAAGCTGAAACGTTATTTAGCAACAGCCAGAACCGCTATTATGTCACGGCTGAAGAAGTGACTATTGGCCAAGATGGCACCGTTCAAGTCCGAGTTTACGCAGAAGAGACTGGTGAAGAATACAACTGCGACGCCAACACAATCACTGACCAAGTAATGTACGTTGAAGAAATTGATTCAGTCACCAACCCAGAACCGGCTTCTGGCGGAGCGGATATGGAATTTGACTATGATTTTCGTCAGCGTATCAAACATGCAATGAGTGCCGCTGCGTCACCGACATCCAATGGCGTGGCTACTGCACTCTTTGATTTACCAGGCGTTAAAAGTGTGCGTTACGTTATTAATCGAGACGCGCCAGAAGTCGAGGGAGACCCGCCTTATACGACCCACATTTATGTGCTAGGTGGGAACATGCAGGATGTAGCGCAAACCATCTCTGATAATGTAGCAGCGGGAATTTTGCTAACCGGCCCGCAAAAATATGATATCCCATTAAATAATGGTGACGTTAATCACGTCGCTTTTTCGGTTGGGTCAACACAAACCATCTATATGAACATCAAGGTGGATTTAGGTAATACTGGTGAAATGAGCGATGATGAGGTTATCCAGGATGTGCGTGATAATATTCTGGCGTGGTTAGATGAATTTAGCATGGGCGACAAGCTGAAATATACGCAGCTCTTTGGGGTAGTCTATGACGTTACCAGTATTAGTAACGTAACTGATTTAACGTGGGGAACTAGTGCAGACGACCTAAAGCGGGCAGATATTAAACTCGATAATTTTGCCGTTGGGATCTCGAACGATGATGCAATTGGGGTGGTAATTAATGGCAAAGAGTGATTTTGAGCTTTACCACGAAGATGAAGTGTTATCAGTTCCAACCAACCGAATTAATACGGCGCCCAATAGTCAAACTGAACGATTGATGCGGGTGTTTGATCGATTTATGTATGATGACCTGCAGGACATTGAAGTGATGAAAAAAGCAATCGCACTGGATAATATGGTTGGTTGTCAGCTCGACGATTATGGCGATGATTACGACATGCCACGGTTAGGTAAGTCAGATGATATTTACCGTTTCTTACTCAAACTACGATCGATCAATCGAACCTCACAGGGGACGTTTAACGAACTGATTCGCATCATTGCGGAAACCTTCGACATTGATCCACATGATTTTCAAGTCAAAAATGATTATGTGCTTAATGAAGACGGAACCACCAGCGGAATACCGTTCAGTGTGTCAGTGAACAATATCCCTATTGATGAAATTGCGCACCCTGAAATTATTAATACCTTTATTGAAGAGTTAGCGAACGCATTGGCGTTAGGTATCACCTTATCCAATGTTGAATTCGTTAAGTTTTTGTATGGTCATATTTACGTGACCGGGTACGCGCAGCTATACGGTCAGCTCGACATTTACATGAACCAGTTCTATGACCAAACGTAAGACGTGAATCAATCAGTTTCCTTAAACA
Organism: Secundilactobacillus muriivasis; assembly: GCF_054785195.1. Taxonomy (NCBI): domain Bacteria; kingdom Bacillati; phylum Bacillota; class Bacilli; order Lactobacillales; family Lactobacillaceae; genus Secundilactobacillus; species Secundilactobacillus muriivasis. The sequence goes on from NZ_BAABMI010000027.1 coordinate 51,100, forward strand.
CAGGTATTCTAACGGAATATAAACGAGACATAACCATGAAGGGAGGAGTTAGTTAATGGCGGAACAAGACACGTCCGTAAGCTACCAATTTACTAAAGCGGGCAATAACTTATCAGCGAAAGCACTAGCTGGAACGATCAAAATTGACTTTACGCGCGCTGAACTGAGCACGACTAACCATTTTGGTGAATCCGAAGCTGATATTGCGGGATTAACAGAGTTAGATGGCGTTACTCAAACAGTTGATTTAAAAGAGGTGGACGTCGTTGATAACGATCCCTCTTTTGTAAAAATTCCAGTGAAAATTGACGAAACGGCAGCCCCCGAAGACTACGCATTGCTAACGATTGGATTGTATTGCAAACCTAATGATGGCGATGAAGTGCTTTATTCGATTTGTTCCTTAAAAGACCCTATCTATATCCATAAATCTAGCAATAACTCGACGTTTAATTTGAATTTGAACACCTTAGTTGGTTCATCAAGTAATGTCGTTATCAAGGTTGACCCCGCTGGTATGGTTACCCATGCTGACTTTGACGCAATGATGAAACGAGTTGCGTTCATTGACAAGGCCAACACATTCACCGAGCAGCAGACGCTAGCGGGCGGTGCGGTAGACGGGAAGGGCAATGCAATCGCGACCACCAAGAATTTAGCCGATGGCGACGTGGAAACACTCACATCGGCCAAGGAATATGCGGACACGAAGATTAGTGGCAAAGCAGATGATAGCAAGGTAGTACACACGGCGGATATGCGTAAACCAGCCAGTGATGTAGCCGGAATTGAAGAAGTTAACGCCAAACAAGATAAGCTAACTATCACACCTGCTGACGATAGCAAGGTAGTTCATGATAACCATGATGGTACAGTACAAATAAATGGTCATAATATTAATCCATTTGATACTGTTCAGAAGGACTATCAACCTTATGGCCTAGATTTCAATAATTATATAAATAGTGGTAACTACAGATTTGATACTGTAGCTACAATTAATTATCCGTCTATGTCTACTTCTCCCCATTATTGGCAATTGATAGTATTTGGTGATGGAAATTCAGTATATCAAATAGCTACTGGAAATAATATAATAGCCATGAGACAGTTCTATAAGGGGAATGGCTGGCGTTCTTGGATGCAAGTAGCTACACAATCAGATGTTACAACCGCTATCAGCACCGCTACGGCTAACATGGTTGACTCTACTAAAGCCACAAACTTTACTGCGGGATTACAGAGTAACGGGCAAGATGTTGCGCTTGCCAATAATACAATTGCCCGCAACCCTAACACTGGGGTTGTTTCTACACCTACTGACTTCACTAATCTCACTGTGAACGGAGGTAAATCAGTCGCTACTAGCGACGATTTGAAAAGCATTGAAGATGCGTCTTGGCATACAATAACTGGTAAGAACGAATCTCTATCTTCATATATTTGCCTGTACAAAAAGAATAATGAGGAAAAATATGTAGATTTAATATTACATGGAATAATGGGAACTGGAAAAAATGCTATTTTAAATACTCCTGACACACAAACAGAGTTATTAGATTTAAAAGATATTGTTAGCGCCCCAAAAGAGGTTAGCGGAAAGATAGTATGTCTGTCTAACGTCAACGGCAGTGGCTTTGTAGAAATATCGGGCACAAAGTTAACATTCGCTTGGTATAGCACCGTGCTATCAGTAGGTTCAAGAATAGAAAGTACAAATTCTTCTGATGACACCCCATTTTTAAGGGTTACTTTTGACTAATTATTTCAATTAATACGTGAAGGAGGAAAAGAAATGCCAATTTATTACGTAAAACCAGATTCAGACAACAAGTTTCCAGACAAAGATACGACACCCGCGCTCGATCCAGCGGACGGACTACGGGCAGTCAATATCCCAACCACCTCGATTCAATACTTCACTCGCTACTGGTGGATGTACGCATTCAAGCGTGATGATTCGCAAGAAGTCACACCTCCTGGTAACTTACCCAATCTGGATATCGACTACTTGCAAGGATTGATTGACCAGCAAGGGACTCAACTCGAAGGTGCAATCAAGACTAATAATGACCTAAAAAAGCTTGCTAGTGACCTGACGTTGCAACAAGCACAGCTTAACCAGTCGGTCAATGAATCCAAAGAAACTATCAAGTCATTACAGACTTTGGCGGGTCAACTGACCCTAACGGTTACGCAGATGCAGGTTAACCAAACCACTGTTGCGCCAGCTACCGGCACTGACACCAGCAAGGCTGATACGGCAGGCACAACTGACACAGAAAAGGAGGCTGAATAGTATGATTTTTCCAACAATCGACACAGTTAAAATGCTATTTTCGTGGGGCATGGACATTAAGCCTTATGTGAGTTTGAAGGTTATCACCGCAGAGGAGTACCAGGCTATCACCGGAGATGATTATGTAGCACCAACAACTCAAGCACCAACAACTCAAGCAACGACCACAAGCACCACTAACTAGCTTCTACTCATCCAGTTAGTCAGTGCTTTTATTTTGCCAAAAATTGGAGATGAGGGAGCGTTGGAAGTTTTAACAACCGTTGTCAGTCACGTACCACCCCATGTTTTTATGGGTTTTGAGCTAAGCGAGTGGGTGCAACTCATCGCCATTGTCGGCTTCATTGCTGGCATTGTGGCGTGGGTCGTCAGGGCGGCCATTGTCGCACCACTCACGACTGCCATCAATAACCTGTCGTCTAAAGTCGATGGAATCGGCGGTAACGCTGACCGGGTGCATGCCGAACACGACCGGCGACTTGATGAGCAAGACGTACACCTCGCACGACACGACGAGGAATTTAAGACTGTATTTAATCAACTTAATCGGGAGGATAATCACAATGAACAATAAAACTAATATTTTCTGGGCACAATTGATTTTAGACAATCAGGCCACAATTGAGGACGTGCCAGCCCAACTACGAGACGGCGTCAGTGAGGTGGTCGCCTACTTTACCAAAACGGCTCAATCAGCCGAATCTCAGCCCGCCACAGAGCCAGCGCCTACTACGTCAGCTAGCACGGCTACTACGGTGGCCACCGCCGGCCAATCGGACGCCGACCAAGCAATCGATGACGCCAACAAAGCCGTGGACGACGCTACCAAGTAAGGAGTGATCCATAATGGATAAATTTTTTCAAACGCTCAATGACTCCGGTATTTTCGAAGTTCTGGGCGTTTTTCTGACGGCAGTAGTTTTACCGTGGCTCAAGCAGGCGCATGCTAACGCCAAGAACTCTAAAATCGCTAGTGCTTACGATGTGCTGGACAAGGTGACAGAGGGTGCGGTTGCACTGATGTCAACCGAATACGAAAAAACGAGTCAGGCCAAGCATGACCAAGCCGTGGCGACCATTGAGTCACAACTCGCTAAAAAGGGCGTCAAGGGTATTGATGCCAAGGATATTGACCTCACGATCGAGAAGGCGTATCAGTACTTTACGACTACTGATACCAAGTCACAAGCGAAGCAAGCGGAGTTTAACGCCGGTTTGGCTGAGGCTGAAAAGGTGAGTGCTGAGCAAGTCGCTGTGACGCCTGAGCCAAGCACTGACGATGTGCAAACTCCTGCTGATGAGGCCGAAGAGCCATCGGATAAATTAACGGAACTGTACGTGGCACAAGGCAAAATCGAAGCCGCTATCGCCAAAATCAAAGGGAGTGATGACGATGCCACGGTATGACATGGTCGATATTTCCAACAACAATGGAGCAATTTCAACCACCACCTTTAAGGCTATGAAAGCTAAAGGGGTTAAGGCGGTCATCGCTAAGGTCAGTGAGGGCACCTACTTCCAAGACGGCTTAGCTAAGGCGAACCTTGCCCGTGCTAAATCAGTCGGTTTAGTTATCCACGCCTACCACTTCGCTCGCTTCACCACGGTAGCCGGTGCGCAGGCGGAAGCTCGGTTTGCGGTCAACTGTGCTAAGGCGGCGGGCTTGCCGATCGGTCACGTCCTTGTGTGCGACTTTGAGAGCTACAACAAGGGTTGGGCGCAGAATAATGCTACCACCAAGGCGTTTGCCAAAATCGTCAAGGCTGCGGGTTATCGCTATGACCTCTACACAATGGGGTCATGGGTCAACTCGGTGGCCATCAACAATTCTGGTCGTGCCGGTTGGATTGCCAACTATCCTTATGACGCCACCGGCAAGCGTTACTACTCCGACTACAATAGCTGGCAGTGGACTTCTAGTGCTACCTTTTTAGGTAGTGGGAGCCGGTTTGATGTGTCGGTCAACTGGTCAGACTTCTACTTCTTGGGTGGCGCTACGGCGCTTAAACCTAAAAATACTGGCACCTACTTTGACTGGACGCCCAAGTGGATTTACCCCAAGTATCAAGTGGCCGCCTACAAAACGGCCGGTGCAGTCGGTAGTGGCAAAGGGGTCGTTAAGACCTATAAGCCTAAGACCCAGCTACACGTCAAGCGACTGGTCAAATCGGGATCGTCTAAGGTCACTCGCTTTGAGCTGACCAATGGGTTGTACATCACGGCATCTAAGGACTACATCAATAATCTTTACTACACTAACGCCAAAAAGCACGTTGAGGTGGTCAAGTCAGTTGCAGGCACGTATAAGTACACCCGCAAAAAGTTTGACCCCAAATACCGCAAGGCCGGTTATAGTGCCGGCACCAAGTTCGATGTTGCCAAGGTCGTCATGGTGGGTGAGGTCAGCCGGTTACAGTTGGCTGACGGCACCTACATCAGTGGCAACAAACTGATTAACGCCTATGTATCGTAGCTCTACAAAGCTATCAAAAGCTCTACAAAACTGCACATAACTCTACAAAAGCCACTCAGCCCCTAGTCGGGTTGGGTGGCTTTTTTGTGTGCTTAAATAAATTAAAAAATATTGCTCATAGTATTGTGTATATTCATAGACTGATGTATACTATATTTGTAAGTTAAGTAAGACAAAAACAGAAAGAGGTAATCATCATGAAAAAATCAGTAATGTTTAAAATGGCACATATCGCGGCTCGTTCAATCGTTGCTGAGGTTGGTGATTACCAGATTGCGTTTAGCATTTGTCTTAAAAAAGTTTGGAAGATTATCGCACACGGCCATGAACAAAAATTGAACAACCGAGAAATCGAAGCTCAGCTTGAACGGGGACTACGGGCCATGCAAATCCATGAAGGGCAATCTACGAAGCATTTCACATTCGGCATTCCAAATTGGATTATTTCAAAGCACTTCAACGGTATTGACGATGCGTATGCAGCCGTTAGTATTTTTAACGGAACTTACGAAATCGAAGTAGTTCATGAAACCGAAAAAGCTCGATTAATCAATTTTATGACTACACAAGGCCAATACGAAATGTGGTGCCCTAAGTCAGTTATGGTCGCATAATTTTAGGAGGCGTAATTATCACATTACAATTAACGGAAAAGATTCAAAAGTTGTTAGATAGCGACATTAGCGGGTACAGAATCAAAAAGGATTCTGGCGTATCACAGCAAAAAATTAGTGACTTACGTGCCGGCAAGAGCAAAATTGGCAAGATGGAACTAGCCACCGCTGAAAAGCTTGGAAAATACTACGATCAGATAGTAAGCGAAAAGGAGTAAGAAAATGAACCCAGAAGAACAAGCAAAGTTGCTTAGCGTGATGCAAGAAGACAACATTCTCCAATTTCAAGTTGAACGCTTGTTTGAACGTGCCAGCAAAATGCCCGTGGATCAACGCGAATTGGAATTGCGACTAGGAACTTCCATATTTATCCAAGATGAAGATGACGACCCATTTTGGGAAGGCATAGCGGAGAAAATCAGTAAGCAGACAATGTTTGGTGCTTACGCTGATGGTATCGATCTTAGTATCTACTATACTGGTAAACTCGAAATGACCAAAGCTGAGCAAGAACATGCTCATGACGAGCACCGAGCATTGAGTAATCGGGTGATGCAAGAGGAAAAAGAACAGCGAATTAAATCCTACCGACTTGTTACTATTGATTTACTTAAACAGGTCATGCATAACGGTGGCGGAGAAGCTACCGCAGACGGCGAAGGTGACGTGAAAAACTGGAAGGCGACACTTGACAGAAACGATGCACTACTTAATTCTGCTGACCACGAATGGTTTTCGCCTATGCAATTTAATCTATATAAGAACAGCTATACCCGGTCACTTGATGATGCCAAACTAATTTCAATCAACTTTGATAATTTCGATGGTTACGCCGAATTGGATAGCCTTAACGAGGACAATAGTGACGAGGACAGGCTTATCGCTAGTGACATTGTAGCGGCGTTTAATAATTCGTCACTGACTAACCAGCTTAAAGTTGAGCAGGAAAAATCCGATAAGATGTGGGATAAGCTTAACAATTTTAAATTATGGTCGGTTGACGATGACGGAAACTACATCCTAAATCTTGACGATCAAGGTCACGAAATAAATAACGATTAGAGGCATACGCTATGACGGAAAGTTATTCTAGCAAACCCAACTCCCGCCCAGAGATGTTGAGCAAGCAAAAAATATCTGCATTTATCAAAAAGGTGAAAAGTGACGGTAAACCGCACTGGTTAACCAACGGAATTTATGTAAAACGATTGCCTAGTGGCGACATCAAGTTTTTGGCATATAGTCGAGCCGGCGGAAGCAAATTGTATGAAATGTTTAACACCTTTAATGAGGCTGTTGAAGCAGTTAACAAATATCTTGATACTCATACAATAAGGTCAGAAAAATTAAATGATCTTACTGGCCAAAAGTTTGGTCACTTAACGGTAATTAAGCAAGCGCCATCTAAAAACGCAAGAACGTACTGGCTGTGTGAGTGTGATTTAGACGGCAACCAAGTAGCGATACTGGCACCATTGTTACTCAGCGGGAATCGTATCACTTGCGGTAAAGATGACAAGGCACATCGTGAAGCAAGATCTGCACCAACGCATAAATTTATTGACGAATACGGCATCAATCCGGGAACAATTTCAATGGGGCCAAACAAGCGTAATAGCACAGGAATACGTGGCGTGTCCGTGAGAAACTTGCCTTCTGGCGACAAGCGCTATCGTGCCAGCATTTCTTTTGGGGGAAAGCACGAAATTGGTCATGAGTACGATGACATCCAAGATGCAATCGCGGAACGAAAAGAAATGGAAAACAGAAAATACAAGCCAATAATTAAAAAGATGGAATCAGATGGAATCGAATTGAATTAGTTTAAAACTGTTAAAGAATAATTATCGAAACCGTAGCGACATTCGACAACTATAAAGACGCATTTTATAAAAACAAAGAATTAAATCGTGAGGCATTGGATGCCGAGAAAACAGATATAAAAATCGGCTACCGTGTACGTTATGAAGTAGATGAAGTATTGAAACCCAAGGATTAAACTAAAACCGCCCACCTCAATCGAGATGGACGGCTTTTTTCATGCGTTGAGCAGGCTTGCTCGCTTGTCCACAGTTGCCGGGTCGCCACAGCTAAAGTGGTCAACCAGCTCATCGCAAACGTAGACGAGGATAAATTCGCCACAGGGGACGTAGTGAACTCCTGGCATCTGATCACCTCCATATTATATAGTAGTTACGCAGTCAAATCACAGTTAGCTTTGTTGAATTGACGGTAGTTGTTTACCATTGCGGTGTACTCATCTGGTCCAGTCACGTCTTCAATCACAAAATCCATGCCATCTGCGGTATAGTGACCGTACGCTAACCAGAAACGAGCGGTTTGGATAATCATTTCATACCCAGCTTGAAGTAAAAAGGTCTGGTCATCGGTAACGGCAACGTAGGCCGCAACCGCATAAGCGATATCGGCATCAATATGAACCTGTGCCGTTCCGGCTGGGTAGTAGCTGCTAGCCTCTTCGCCGTTAATGGTCCGCCAAGGATACAGCGCACCGTTCTTGATAGCCAGTTCCCGGGCGCGTTGTTGGGCTTGGGGAAGGGTTTTATAACGGTATAACAGTAGTGATTTGGCAATCTTGGGTTGGGTGTAAAGAAAAAACGGGAACATGAACATTTCAGCGTCCCAGAAGTAGTGACCTTCATACCCAGTGCCCGTAAGCCCCTTGGCCGCAATGCTGGTCTGACCATCACGACCAGCGGCCTGAAAGAGGTGGAAGAGGTTGAACCGAATCGCTTTGGCTAACGTATCATCGCCGTGCAACGCAATGTCACTATCACGCCAAAAGTCCGCTAAACGTTGTTGAGAACTTGCTAATAAAGCGTCGAAAGTTTGTCCCACGAGCCGACTTTCAGCAGTTTCTGTGAAGTTCTGAAGCAGTTGGGTCGCGTCCAGTAGCGGATGCGGATTGCCAATGGCGTAAGCAAAACTAAAACTAACGGTTAGTCCGCTTGTGAGGTCAAGGGTCCGACTATAAGCCGGCAGGTCATCGATCGTGGTCAGTGGCATATTGGTATCAGGTAGCGGCGTCATCGCAACCAGTAAGGCAAGCTGGCTTTTACGGGTACTGATCATCATTGTGGGGAGTTGCCCCGAGGTAAAGGTCCGGTCCAACGTCATGTCACGTTGAGCAGCACGCACATCGTTATCATCCCGGGCAATCTGTTGATCAATGTAGGCGTGTTGTTTGATAATCGTGACCGGTCCGGTAAAGTTAAGGGCCGAGATTCGGTAATTGATGACGTAAAAATGGGTGTCATCTTGGGAAGCAAAGGACTGTAAAGTCAATCGGAATTGCTTATTGGTCGGGGTGGTCACGTCAAACAGTTCGAGCAAGACACCAGTCTGCATATCAAGGTTTTTATCCACGATTTTGACGTCGAAGGGTTGTTCATCTGATCGAATGCCATCAATCTCGAAAATGATTAACCGCGGGTCGGGGAGGAGACAAATCGTTTGCGAATTTTGAGCGTAGCCGAAGTAGTTTTCACCGTAAGACAGCGGGGTTAAATCGTAGAACCCGTTTACTAATAATCCTGGCTGGCCATGGTAGGCAGTCTGCGTGCCTTGAAGTGGATTAGAAGCACGAACGCCAAAGTGACCATTGCCTAACGCAAATATCGTTTCAATGGCCGTCTCCGGTTGGGGTGGTAACTGTTGCAAATGGAGTTGAAATTGATCGTGAGTGGTCATTGGTTCACCTAGTTTCGTCTAAAGTTAACCCCATTGTAAGCCGTTTAACTTGAAAGTGGCTGAAAAATGGTCTGCTAATTTGATGTCAACACACCCCTTATTAAAATAAGGGGCTTGTAGCTCACGCGGTAACTTCCCGCGGTGGTCAAACATATCAGTTACCTGATACTCCCTTCCCAAAGTGGCTACATCATATCGGACGGTTGACGGCGCCCGTTTAGTTACGAAGCATTGCTAAGCAACTGTTGTTTTGGTTGATTTTGGCTTTTTAAACCTCGGTTTAGCATTACCAGCAACGTAGCGCTGCCCCAATGTCTGGATATTCATCGCCCCAACTCGATCATCGTTGGAACGATAGCCACAGTCAGCACATTGATACTGATGGTACTGGTAATCTCGGTTTTCTTTATTGATCACTTCGCATTTAGGGCAGCGTTGGCTGGTATAGTTAGCGGGTACTTTTAAAACCAGACTCCCTTGACGGTGAGCTTTATAGTTCAACATCATTTCAAGTTGATAAAAGGCCCATGAGCTATTATCGTTTCGTAAGGCTTTAGGTAAATCATCGCGGTTAAAGCTAACACCGGTTAAATCTTCCAACACGAATAAGGTATCTGTACCATACGTCGTAACGAGTGTCTTAGATAGACAGTGATTCACATCTGTCATCCAGCGGTTCTCTCGATTTCCAATTTTCTTTAGTCGACGCCGGGCTGATTTAGTCCCCTTGCGTTGGAGTTCTTCACGAGTTCGTTTAAACTTTGCCCGTTTGTGCTGAACGGCTTTACCGGAAACGAAGGTCGTTTGTTGTTGATGATCATAGGTGGTGACTAGAAAGCGTAAGCCGCGGTCAATGCCAACAACCTTCGAGGTCTTGGACAATTGAAGCTCATCAGCGTCCTTGGTCATGGCAATATGCAGGTACCATTTACCGCGAATGTGTAAGACTTTCGCAGTACCAAATTTCCAAGATCCATCTAGATATTGTTCAAAGCCGTGACCAGTACTTGTGATGGGGTCACCGGCCAGGTATTCCTGTAAGCCATGGCAAACGGGTGTGACGCGGATGCGTTTTTCCAGCGTGTTGATGGATAAATCGCCATTACTCAAAAATGACCAGTCACGCCCACGTTGTAAATCAGCTTGAGGTTGGGAAAAATTGATGGGTTGCCACAGCCAGTGACAGTCACGATGGACCCACACTAGTTCCGGCCGGCCATTTGGCAGTTTTCCGCCAGTTGGATAGCAGTAAGGTTGGTCACCTAATTGGGTTTCGACCGCTTTATACCGTGCCATTACTGTGCGAACGACTGATTGTGCCAGTTGTGATTTCAAATGGAAATCTTGCCGCAATTGGCGATACAGGCGTTTGGTCAGTGCCTGCGTATTGGAACGAAAGCGGTCATCAAAAAAGACCTGAGAGACAAAGTTACAGGCGTTACGATACTGTTGCATCATGATATTTAATAAGTCAGCGTCCGTGCTGTGGTGTAGTTTGAGTTTTACTTTGATTACCACTGATTGTTCCGTTTTTTTCGCCATTGGTCGACCTCCTTAATTGGGATAGACCAAGTGTACCAAAGAATCATATTTCGCAAAGAGAACAATTGTTCGCATATTTTGTTTTAGACGCTCAACCAATTTTAAAGAAAAGAGGAGTGGCGGGCTTTCCTCCCACGTTTGAAAACGTGGGTATCTCGCCCAATACTTTAATGAAAGTTTGCTAAGAGAAGTCGGAAATTCGAAGGCCATGCGCCGTGTTATTGGTCATTGTGTGTTAAAATGACAATCGTAGCTAGGCAATTTATCGGTTATCGGCAACTGAATTTATGCCGATTAAAATTTCTGTGAGAGAGTTAACGGAGGACCAACGTTATGGAAACTATTCAAGAACAGTTACTGTCAGCACAACAAACAGGCCGGTTGGTGTCGTTATTTCGTTACGGCGATGAACGGCATTTTTTAACGGGTAACGTGATCGCGGTTGATGAAAAGTTTGGCTTGATCAAACGCATCAATCAAAACGGCGCGGTGGATGGCCTGATTATTCTGCGATTAAACACCATTACGAAAGTGATTGCACAATCGGACTATCTAAAATCACTGGTTGCCATTATGGCACTGGCCCGTGAACGGCACTATAGCGATGTTTGGCAGATTGATGCCATTACAACGGAACTGGACTTAGCGCACCACTCAATTTTAAAAGCCGCCTTGAAGTGGGCCTTTAAACAGGATCAAGTTGTGAGCCTCGGAATTCATCCAGGAAAGCGCGAAAAAACGTATACTGGCTTTATCGCCGCGTTGAAGAATAAAAAGTTGCAACTTAACGATGTTGATGCCACTGATTTAACGGCCCGCGTTCAGGTTAAATTGGCCTATGCGGATGTCAATTACCTCGAACTTGGCAGTTTCAAGACTTATGGTGTGACTGCTATTTTGGAACGTTACATGGCTGAAGACTTTCATTAAAATAGTTACGGAGGATTAGCGTGAAAGCACTCATATACCTGATTATCGTTGTTGTGCCGTCGACCATTATAGGAACAACGGTTTACCTAACTCGTACGTGGCCACCTCACGCGATGAGTACCATGGTGGTGTGGTTTATCGCATGGCTGGTATCGATGGTGTTAGTGACGATTCTCTATCTCAAACTGATGCCGTTTACGAAACGACTTTCGGCGGATGAAGATGATGACGAGGATGAGTCAGTAACCACCAAATCGGCGGATAAAGCCGACCAATAAACATGATTGAGGTGACGACATGTCTGGACTTCCCGATTCTCGCCCAGCGGCGCGCCCATCGCTGTGGACGCGAATCTTACTTTTCATTAGTTTTTTTGTGTTAATTCAACTTCCACCCGTGTTGTTACTCGGGTTTCAAAAATTACCTGCCAGTTCAATTCTGGGGCGTAGTTTACTGGCGGTTGGTTACATTGCCGGTTATGCGTTAGTGATTTGGCTCGTTTGGCTTGCCTTGAAGCGGGTGACGACTGGGCCAATTTGGCGACCACTAACGGGTCCGGATTGGCGGATGATTGCAATTGGCTGGATTGGCTTTTTTGTGATCGAAATTGGGTTGAATATGCTAAACCAGTTGTTGTTCAGCCAAACCGAAACCGCGAATAATCAAGCCATTATCGACCTGTTAAAAAGTGATCACTGGACGTTTTATCTACTGATGTTTTCCGGTGTGGTGATGTCACCAATCCTCGAAGAACTACTGTTTCGGGGTTACTTGGTGAACGCCTTTTTTAAGACCAACCAGTTTTGGTGGCCGGTGATTTTTAGTGGGGTGGCCTTTTCAATTGGTCACGCAAGCAGTAATCCGGTGAGCTTCTTGATCTATACCTGCCTAGGCGCTATTTTGGCAACGGTCTATTTGAAGACGAATAACTTAACCACCTCCATTGGCGTGCACATGCTTAATAATGCGATTGCGATGGCTGGAATGGCGGTTATGTTGCGTTAGGCACAATTAAATACAAGCTGAATTGGCTAGGTGATTCCCTTTATTGCTAACAAAGCTAAAAACAAAGTTCCCCAACTGATTTGGTCAGTTGGGGAACTTTGTTTTAGGTTAACGTGATGTTGTTGAAACTGGCTCAAGAAAACTTTTTCGGTAGACTATTTTGGAACTCAGTAAAATCGTTCGCTTGGCCTGTTCAGGGGCGTTCACGGTATCACGAAGCGCTTCAACCGCAGTTTGGCCCAGCGCATGAACGTTTAAGTGGTAGGTGGTCAGTGGGGGTGAGACGTATTTGGCTACATCGATATCATTGATGCTGATAATGGCGGTTTGATCAGGTACTTGAATCTGGTGCTCGTTAAAGGCCTGTAGAACACCAACTGCTAAGGGATCAGATGCAACTAAGAAGGCCTCGGGGATGGCATCAGTCTCCTCGTATTTTTCAGCAATGAGATTGCCAACTTGGTAGCCACTTTCAACTGAGAAATTAGTACCGAGAAAAATATGACGCTCATCAAAAATACCGAGTTCTCGCATGTGGGTTTCGAAAAACTTTCGCCGAACGTCCCAGACAGGTCGTTGAGGTTGGTTCAAATCCCAAAACGGACCGCCAATAAAGCCAATTTTACTTAGGCCGGCTGCCGTAAAGAGGTCGATTGCCTCTTCGACAATTTCGCGAAAATTAAATTCGACGGACGTATAGTGATGCGGGTCGGGGTTAGTTTCCATAAAAATACCATTGAGGTGTGTCGCGTTAAGTTTTTGAAGTTCATCATCCGCCAGCAAGCCAATCGAGATGAATCCGGAGGTGTCAGGATCAATCTCGGAAACGTGTCGCGCCAACTTTAAGCTGATATTATTTGCTTCAGCAGAGTTGATGATCGTGTTTCGGAGATCATTGTAGAAAATGTCTTCAAGCTCTTTTTGAGGGGTAACAGCGTATAAGAGTGCCGCTTTAATCTTCGGGGCTTTGAGTTGATGTTTGGATGAGTAACCGAGCGCGTGCGCAATTTTAAAGATGCTGTCACGAGTTTCTTGAGATGCTGAAAAAGAAGCATCATCGTTTAAAATTCGCGAAACGGTCGCTGTTGAAAAGCCAGCTTTTTTCGCGATTTCTTTGATTGTTGTCATCTAAAGCACCTCCTAGTACAGATTTATGAATGCGGTTACATCTACCGTAGCATAGTAATTTGAAAAAATAAATAGTAAAAGTAATGCAATTTAGTAAATCATTTATGATAATGGTAAATAATTTACTAATTGTTAGTAATTAACCTTCAGTAATCGGTTACATTTTATCTAAAATCCGGTTATTCTTAATTTGCGATATCGTAAATTGAAGAAATGAAGGTTGTGTAATTAATAATGACAGTTGATCTCAAATTAAATGAATTATTACACGGCGGGGACTATAACCCTGACCAGTGGCTGGATCACCCCGAAGTAATTGACAAAGATTTTAAATTATTTAAGGAAGCCGACATCAATACTGTCACGTTAGGCGTTTTTTCGTGGGCAACGTTAGAGCCTGAAGAGGGCAAGTACCAGTTTGATTGGTTGGATGATATTTTCGACCGGGTCGAGGCTCAGGGGGGGCAGGTGATTTTAGCGACGCCCAGTGGTGCGCGACCAAGATGGCTGGCTGAAAAGTATCCCGAAGTCTTACGCGTGAACGAAAATGGTGAACGCGCATTGTTTGGTGAACGTCACAACCATTGCTACACGTCACCGGTGTACCGAGAAAAGGTACAACAGATGAACCGCAAGCTGGCGGAACGTTACGGCAAGCGAAAGGGCTTATTGATGTGGCACATTTCCAATGAATTTGGTGGTCAATGTCATTGCGAGTTGTGTCAGGCGGCATTTAGAGACTGGTTAAAAGCAAAGTATCAAACCTTGGATCACTTAAACCATGCCTATTGGAGTGGCTTTTGGAGTCATAAATATACGAGTTGGGACCAAGTCCACTCACCATCACAGTTAGGTGATCAGACGTTCTTGGGATTAAACCTCGATTGGAAACGGTTCGTTACGGAACGGACGATCAGCTTCTTTGATGCTGAGGTCAAACCATTACGGGAGATAACGCCTAATATTCCGGTAACGGCAAACTTTATGGGTGGTAATCCACCAGAATCACACGTTTTTTATGACCTTGATTATCAAGAATTCGCTAAACACGTAGATGTGATCAGTTGGGACTCGTATCCAAACTGGGGCAATGATTATGAAAGCACTGCTGAATTAGGGATGAAGACGGGGCTCATGAACGACATGATGCGGAGCTTGAAACACCAGAATTATTTGATTATGGAGAGCACACCGTCACAAGTTAACTGGCATCCATTCAACCGGTCAAAACGACCCGGGATGCACGAAATGGGTAGCTTACAACAGGTCGCGCATGGTGCTGATTCGGTCTTGTACTTTCAACTTCATCAATCAAGAGGGGCTTCGGAAATGTTTCATGGTGCCGTGATCACGCATACCATGAGTGATCAAACCCGGGCCTTTCAAGATGTTAAACGAGTGGGACAAGATTTAACTCAGCTTAAAGCGCTCACGCAAACTCGTCGCCAGACGGCTAAGGTCGCAATTGTTTTTGATTACGATAATATGTGGGCCTTGGATGACGCCAGAAATTACGCTAACGAAACCAAGCAGTATTGGCAGACCATTCAGAATCAATATCGTTATTTCTGGCAGCATGATATTCCAGTTGAAATTGTTTCCGTTGAGGATGATTTAACGCCATACAAGTTAGTGATTGATCCGATGCACTTTATGATGAGTTCGGCATTTTCAAAAAAATTGCAACAATACGTTACTCAAGGCGGTCATCTAGTCGGTACCTATATCACTGGGATGGTTGATCAAGAATTTTTAGCTTATTTAGGTGGTTGGCCAACAGCGTTACACGATACTTATGGCATTGAATTTACCGAAACGGATACCCTATACCCAACCCAACATAATCATTTAGATTACCAAGGCCAATCATTTGAAGTTTCTGATTATTGTGATCGATTCCAGCTTGATACGGCGCAACCGCTAGCACGCTACCAAGATGATTTTTACGCTGGTGATCCAGCGGTTACGGTTAACGAATTAGGTGAGGGTCAGGCTTACTATCTTGGTGCTCGAACCGGGCGTGATTTCTTAATGACCTTCTACGATCAGTTGGCAACGGAACTTGACTTACGTGAACCGATGCCAATCTCTAAGCACTCGGAAACCGTCAATATTCAAATTCGTGAAAATGACACCATTCGCTATTATTTTGTGATCAATTACGGTCACCAAGCAACTGAAGTTGAACTCACAACGAGTTTGTTAGATGAGTTTTCGAAGCAACAAGTTGTTGCGGGCACACAGGCAATCGATGGCTATGGCGTCAAAGTTTATTCGGAACTGAAGTAACCGATTTGAAATTCGGGGAGCGAAAATCATGGAAAATACAAGCACAGGAAACGTAAAAAAACATTTGACGAGGCAACAATGGGTTGAACGCATCGCATTTACGTTAGGTAATCTAGGACATTCAGCGTTTTATGGCGCGATGAGCACTTATTTTATCGTTTTTGTCACGAGTGGGATGTTTGCGGGGATGCCTGATAAGATTGCCAATAAATTAATTGGGTTAGTTACCGGTTTAGTGGTGATTATTCGATTAGCAGAAATTGTCGTTGATCCAATTCTTGGTAATATTGTGGATAACACAAAAAGTCGCTGGGGTAAATTTAAACCTTGGCAAGTCATTGGTGGTGTTGTGAGTGCCGTCCTGATGATTATCCTGTTTTCAGGAATCTTTGGGTTAGCTAAAGTGAATTGGGTATTATTTGCGGTCGTCTTTGTGGTGCTATTTATTGCATTGGATATTTTTTATTCACTAGTTGATGTGTCTTATTGGGGCATGGTTCCTGCCATTAGTGAAGACAGTCGTGAACGGGGGATCTTCACTGCGCTAGGCTCCTTCACCGGGACGATTGGCTGGAACGGATTAGCGATTATTGTGGTACCCGTGGTCACTTACTTTACGTTCCTTTCAACTGGCAAGCGGACTGAAGGGGCACCAGGTTGGTTCGTCTTCGGCATCATCGTTTCAGTTGTCGCGTTACTGTGTGCCTTGGCAGTTGCAGCTGGGACTAAGGAAAAGCATAACGTGATTCGGGCAGCTTCTGATGAAAAAACGTCGATTAAGAGCGTGTTTGTCGGTATTGCCAAAAATGACCAGATTTTATGGACGAGTTTGGCCTACCTTTGCTACTCATTAGCATACGTGACGACCAATGGGATCTTATTCTATTATTTCAAATTCGTCTTAGGTCATCCAGGTGAATTTTGGATTGCTGGGTTAGTTGCGACGATCGTTGGTTTTTGTACGTCACCACTCTACCCAATCCTAAACAAGTTTATTAGCCGAAAAGTGTTATTTTCAATTGGTCAAACCGCAATGATTTTATCCTACGTGATTTTTATTGTGGCCAAATCAAACTTATCCCTCGTTGTTGTCGGGTTGGTACTGTTCAACTTTACGTTTGCCCAACTGGTTACGGTGTTAACGCTGACCGATTCAATCGAATATGGCCAGTTAAAGAATGGTAATCGAAATGAAGCAGTCACGCTCACCATTCGGCCAATGATCGACAAAGTATCAGCCTCACTTTCAAACGGGATGGTTGGGTCGATTGCGTTAGTTGCCGGAATGACCGGTAGTGCGACGGCTGCTGATATGACGGCTAAAAATATCCATACTTTTGAGTTATTTGCCTTCTATACACCGTTGGTATTCTCAATCTTAGCGTTGGTTATTTTTTGGTGGAAGGTTAAGATCACCGAAAAGAAACACGCTGAAATCGTGGAAGAACTGCAACTTAAACTTGCGGCCGGTGATGCGGATCAAACGACGACTGGATCATCAGTGCAAACGACCAAGGTCTTGGCGCCCGTTTCAGGTGAGTTGAAGGATCTGAACTATGTTGCCGAACAGGTCAACGGGTTCACAGGAAAGGGCTTTGCAATTCAGCCATCTGAAGGAAACATCTATGCACCATTTGATGGTACCATTAAGTTTACGTTCTCGACGCGGCATACCTTTGGCATTGTTTCAGATGATGGATTGGAAACGTTGATTCACGTTGGTCTGGGAACCGTCAACCTTCGTGGTGAAGGGTTTGTGACCAAGTATACGGATGGTCAACACGTGCAAGCTGGCGACCTATTAATGACCTTTGATCGCGCGATTATTCGAGAAGCGGGCTATGATGATCTCGTGGTGACGTTCTTTACACAACCAGAAACAGTGGTTGTTGCTGATTTGAAACAGAGTGGTCACATTAATCATGGCGATCGCGTGTTAACGACAAAATGACGTTAAGTCGATCGTGAGTCACACGATAATTAAACGTCCTAAATGTCCCTCGTGGTACAGTGAAATCACCTTATCAATTATGATAGGGTGATTTTTTATGACCATGATTAGCGCACGCACTACTTGTATATTGCAGCAGAAGTGATTTAGTCAATGTTGAATTGACTAAATGAATTAACTATACTAATTTTAGAAAACGTTTACAAAACGGCCAAAGTTTTCAACCGTTTAAAAATGAAGCTATTTTGAATATGGAGGTTCCAAACGTGAAAATTTATGTTAATGCCAACGCCATTCGAGACGGAAACGGCACTAAAGAAGCACCCTTTAAATTGATTAATGACGCGGCACGAATTGCAGTAGCTGGTGATGAGGTCTTGGTTTATCCGGGGACCTATCGTGAAAATGTTAATCCTGTTAATGCCGGCACTGAAGATGCGCCAATCACGTACCGCAGTGTCGAACCATTGAAGGCAATGATCACCGGTGCTGAAAAAGTCACTGATTGGAAACAATACAAAGATAATGTTTGGGTAACCCGAATCAATAATCATTTGTTCGGCGACTACAACCCGTATACCACATACATCATCGGCGACTGGTACCTCGGACCCGTAAATAAGCATACGGGTGCTGTCTATATGAATAATCAACAATTCTATGAAACCGAGACATTAGCTGATTGTTTGAAGGGTGACATCTATGCCCGGTCTTGGGACCCAAAGAATTCGGTTTATAAATGGTACACCGAACAAGACGAAGAGCGGCATGAGACAATTATTTACGCTAATTTCCAAGGTCAGGATCCGACTAAAGAATCAGTTGATATCAATGTCCGTCGTGAAGTGTTTTGGCCACAAGCAACCGGCAGAAATTATATTACGGTCAGTGGGTTCGCAATCAATAAAGCTGCGACAACTTGGGCGCCGCCTGCCGCTTACCAAGATGGTATGATTGGTCCGCACTGGTCAAAAGGGTGGCTTATTGAAGATTGTGATATCAGTCATTCACGTTGTGCTGGGATTTCGCTAGGCAAGTACAAGGATCCTGATAACGATCACTACTTCACTTACAAGCACGTTAAGAGTCCCACTCAAATGGAACGGGATGCCGTCTGCCGCGGGCAATATCATGGTTGGTATAAAGAAAATATTGGCCATCACGTCATCCGGCGGTGCAACATCCATGATTGTGAACAAGATGGGATCGTTGGTCGTCAGGGTGGGGTATTTAGCTTAATTGAAGATAATCATATCCACCACATTAACAACATGCAAGAATTAGCAGGTGCCGAGATTGCCGGCATCAAACTCCATGCGGCAATCGATGTCATTATTCGTCGTAACCACTTTGATCATTCAACGATGGGGCTATGGTGTGACTGGGAAGCTCAAGGTACCCGGATTACTCAAAACCTGTTTGATCACAACTATGCGCCTGATGGGACTGCGCCACATTTGAAGGGGGCGATGGAGAGTCAAGATATTTGGGTCGAAGTGAGTCACGGCCCGACATTGATCGATAATAACTTACTTTTATCGAAGGGCTCATTGCGAATCCCAACTCAGGGGTTAGCCATCGTTCATAACTTGATTTTAGGGTCATTTACACTAGTTGGTGCTGGTACGGATCATCCGGGTAAGGGTGCACCGCAACCACGATATACGCCGTATCACATTGCACACCGGACGGAAGTTGCCGGGTTCATGACGATTCTGCATGGCGATGATCGGTTTTATAACAATATCTTCATCCAAAAATGGCCTGTAACCGATACGACACCGGCGACCAATGAAAAAGTTGGCACCTACGTCTTTGATGATTACCCAACTTACGATGAATGGTACGCGCCATTTAAGAAGCTTGAAGGTAAACCAGCGGTGGAGAATGATATGGCCGACTTGCAACCATACCACTTTGGGCATCTACCAGTTTGGGCCAGCGGTAACGTTTATTTGAACGGCGCCCAAGCGTGGAAGAAAGAGGATCATAAGTTAGTGGATGACCAAGATAAGGTCGAATTTGAACTTGTTGAAAATGAGGGTCAACCCGCATTAAAAACGAATCTGTATGAGCGACTCAGCAATTTCAAGAATAGCATCATCAATACCAACGTTTTAGGCGAAGCGTTCGAACCAGAACAACGGTTTGAGATGCCAAATGGGGACGATATTATCTTCAACGAAGACTACTTCGGCAATCACCGTGGCGTTTCAACGATCCCAGGACCGTTTGCGTCACAACAAGCGGCAAAAGAGTTTCTTTGGCACAAGTAGGCTGAATAGAAGTAAAAAGCGGGCTCGCCGTCATCATTCCAATTGGGATGGTGGCGGTGAGCCCGTTGTTAGTTATTGTCAGTTATTCAGTGACACCGTGAATTAATTGATCATGGTTGATCGTGTTCAGTTCGCCGATAACACTGTTGATTTGCTTCATGAATTGGTCGTAATCGATGCCATCCAGCTTCAAGAAGTCCACGCAGGCGTTGACCCGGCTGTAAACTTCATCACGCTGGTTTTGGGCAAATTCAGTGACTTCAATGTTCACGTGTCGCTCGTCTTGTTGGCTACGGGTTCGAGTGACCCAACCCATGCTTTCCAAACGTTTAAGCAGTGGGGTTAACGTCCCACTATCAAGATTAAGGTGTTCGCCCAATTCACGAACCGTCATGGGTGACTTCTCCCAGAGAGCCAACATGGCGATGTATTGTGGGTAGGTGAGGTGGAAAGGCTTCAAAGCCTCTTGGTAAAAGTGATTGAACGTCTTACTAGCGTTGTAGAATGCGAAACAGAGCTGATCGTCTAGTAAACGAGGAGTCGTATCGGACATAGTGGCGCCTTCTTTCTAAGAGTTTTAGGTAAATCGTCATCAATTCATGACGGTCTGTGATGGACAATTTAATCATTAGTCGAATTCATTGTACCCCGCTTGATTTTGCTTGTCCAATTATTTATATGCTTAGTGATATGGATAAGAAACATTATTCGAAATATGAAGTGGATTGTCACTTGGTGTGGTTAAAAATTAGCTACGGGCATTATTAAAGACAGTGTACTGCCTTGATTTGTTTTTTAGTCAGCTTCAAAAGTTGATGCTTCTGGATAAAAGCGTTCTCTCTTGCCCAATTAACCGGTATAATGACGTCAGAGGGGTGATTCGATGTTTATGTCGACAGGTGATTTTAACCAAGCACACGTCATTAAAGGTGTGGTGGCTGTAACGTGCCATAAAATGTTAACGTCCGAAAAACCGGATGAATTTGAATTATTTGATCAACTGTTTGAAGATGCCAAACAGCAACTCTTTCAAAAAACGAAGGAGCGTGGTGGCGACGGAATCGTTAATGTGTCGTTTAATACGGAAGTGGTTCGCATGAGCGTTGCACCTAAGTTTTTAATCGTTCATGGCTATGGAACCGTCATCACTTTGCCAAAATAGGCCTTTACAAACCACTGATGATACGGTATGATTATTTCTGTTGTTTGATGCCCCGGTGGCGGAATTGGCAGACGCGCAGCGTTCAGGTCGCTGTTTGGGCAACCAAGTACAGGTTCGAATCCTGCTCGGGGCATATTGTATCATTATGCATCACTTCATATCATTCTGAAACGCCTATAAATAGGCGTTTTTATTTTGCTCTAAAGTGATTGAGAGTGATGGAAAATGAGCTTAGTGGCACAAAATTGGCACAAATTTGATGTCAATTTTAAAATTAGAGATTTGTTCCACTTCACAATCGACCGATTGCTGTATCAATTGCCCCACAAGGGATTAGGTGCTGTCATTTGTTCCACTTCACAATCTCTGATGTTGTTTAAAGCGACAACCATAGCCTTGTTTTCCTTAGCTTCTAGTTCACTAAAAACGTGTGAATAGGTTGAAAGCGTTACGTTGAAGTTGGCATGACCTAAATGTTTAGAAATGGCGTACAGCGAAATACCAGCATAGATCAGGTAAGAAGCGTGGGTATGGCGGAGGCCATGAAAAGTAATCTGCTTTGCATGGATTCGGGTCAAAGCGTTGTGTAGTGAATCATTGACTGCGTTTGACGATGGAATCTTACCTTTGGGCGTAACGAAAACCAACTGATGTGGGTTAGGCGATGCTACCTCTTGAAATGAGTGCCAGTACTGCGTCATGATTTCAAAGAACTCATCATTGACCGGGATTACCCGGTTAGATTGTTTGTTCTTGGTTGGCTTGAAATCGTTAGTATCGTTATCCCACGCTTTATTGATACTTAGCGTTTTGAATTTCTCGCTGATATCTTTCCACTGTAGTGCACTAATCTCTTCGTATCGAGCACCAGTGTAAAGTGAGACTAGTGCCATGGTCTTCGATGGGTGACGAGCATTAATATCATGCTTTAAGTCGGTGATTAACTTCACCATGTCATCCTTATCAAGGTACTTGTCAGCTTCATTTTTGCCATCTGCGCCACTTATCTTAGCACGATTGGTAAAATCCTTGGTAATGATGCCATCGTCCACAGCATCACGAATTGAAGCTCTAATCTGACTATGAAGTTTTTGCGAGCTGGCAATCGAATGTGTTTGACCAAATTCGTTTAAAAATTGTTGATATTGAGTTCGTGAGATCTCAGAAATTTTCTGACCAACAAATTTTGCAGCGACTACTTTTAGCGTATTAGCATAGCGTTTTTGAGTAGTTGCTGAGATGGTTGGCGCCTTAAATGTGTCATACCATAGTTGCATGTATTCTGGCAGTGTGTCTTGAGACTGTACGACACCAGCACCCGCAAACTTTCGGAGCTCCATTTTGTTAGCCCAGACCTGAGCCATCTTCTTAGTCGGAAAGGTCCGACTAGCTCTTTTTCCGGTTGCAGTATCTAGTATGCGAACATTCCATCGATTATTTCTTTTTGTAAAAGTTGCCATTATTAATCATCCTTTCAAATTCACCTAGGCGGGTTGAATTTATGTGGATGCTTGTGGCATCACCTCCTTTAATGTATGATTGTAAAAAGGGTGCAGTTCACCCGTATATGTATTTTCTAAGGGCACATCGACTTTCTTGGCGGGAGGGCGATGTGTTTTTTTTATTTAGATAGATGTTTCAGATTTGGTTGTAAGTTTGTCACCAGTAAAGGTAAGCGAAATAGTTCGTTTGCCATTAGTATAAGTGAGTACTTGGGAACTCATAGCACCCGTTCCGGTAATGATTTCACCAGCGGGAGTACCCAATTGTTTTTTAACAGCGGTTAAAGTAGTTCCCGTTTGGAGTGATTTGTAAGTAGATGAGTTAATTTTATCGGTAAAATCAGCATTACTGTAACCTTTACCAACGGCTTTACCATCCACAAATTGAGCGGTAATGGTAGCGCCCTTAAGCGAGGTACCAACGTTAGTCCAAGTATACTGAGATGCCTTAGTAGTAGAACCGGTAACTGTGGTTTCAGTCTTACTTTCAGGTTTACCATACATTGATTTAACGGTGCTTTCGGCTGAACCACCTTGCCCAGAGGTAATATCACCAACCTTAATACGATTGTATTTAGTTAAGGTGATAGCATTCTTTGGTTCAGCTTTTTTAGATGAACTGGTAGTTTCTTTATCAGAATTTGACGATGAATTAGAGTTTCCACAGGCAGTTAATGCAAGTGCCGCCAAAAGCGTAACCCCTACAGTTGCAACTTTTCTCATAGTAATATCCTCCCCAATAGGGTATAATTTAGTTGAAAATAATTCATTTGAAACCAGTTTAGCTGAATTACGTTTACCATCTAATGCATTCTTGACTTTAGGAACTGAAACAGATTTTGCTAACTTGTCCAGTGGTGAAGTGAAAGCAGATTCTAAGTTCGTCATCGCAGTGTCAACTCCCTTGGTTACGGTTAAATCAGTGTTTGCTGGGTTGACAGTGAATGAAGCAGGCATGAATGCATCGATCAATATTGTTACCGTCCCGTCGATTTAGGCGGGGCTTCTTTGTGTTTCCATAAAGTTCAGACTATCTTTTCACCCCAGAAGGGTGTCGGGCGCTCGTGTCCATATTATTGCCGTAGCTCAATGATTAGTCGTTGCACCTTCACACTTGTGTGTGCTTGGATCAGGGTTACCTTGCTTTTGTTTAGGCTTTCCTTGAATTCACCCGATGCTAAGTTAGCTGTTACCAGTTAACAGGGCAGTTAATTCAACTTTCAGCTTTTTGTGTCATCAGTATTTGGACGAGGGCCTAGGCAAGTGCTTGAAATTCTTCAATAACTGTTTTCTCTAAATGTGATGGAATCATAAAGTAGTCCATGAATTGGGTGAAGCTGACATGATCTAGGCTGCGTTCGTCCACATAGTAAGGCAACAGCATGCGAATTGCGCCGCGATTGGCTTCAAGTTCAATCCGTGGCTCGGAGTGTTCACCATGAAAACCCAGCCCATGAAGCGATTTGTGGTGTTCAATCACGTGAGTAATTTCATGTGCAACCTGAAAAGGTAGTTGGCTTTCATACCCAGGTTGATTTAAGTTAACTAAAATTTTACTTGTTTCGGTATCTGCTATCGATGGGCAATTGGGTGAAAGTTTTCTGTTCAAAACAACCCCGATTCCGTTATCGTATGCGAATTGGTAAAGATCATTTAAAATACTATCCATCTATATCACTTTCCTCGAAGTAGTCTACGAATTAGTTCTTTATCTTCATCTGGAATCGGCTTACCATCAAAGGTTAGGATTGATTCATCCTTGTTTAAGTCAACTATGGGTTTTACTTTAGGATCTTCTGTATTACCGATTAAGTAGTCAATCGAAACATCTAAGACCTCAGCGACTTTTGCGATTCGTTCAGTGCTAGGTTTTTGTTTCTGCCACTGATAGATACTATTTATCCCAAGACCGGCCTTAGTTGCAACCTGTTGTAGACTCATTCCTTTTAATTTTGAAATTTCTTTCGTGCGTTCAAACACAGTCATATTAGCATTCCTCCAACATGACCAACTTATAATTTTATTTAATCGAATTAAAATTATTGACTATTTTACTCGATTAGATTATTATAAGTTCATCAAGTAATTGAGCAATAAATAACAGAGCCTGTTAGCTGGGTACTTTGGCGAGTAAAGCTAATAGGCGTGGAGTTTATCGCTTATTTAATTATGGCTTCATTTTAAAAATAGTCAATAACTTGATGAAGAAATAACAGTGAAAGGAGGCAGAACCGATGGATTTAAGTGAAGTTATCACAGACGATTTGATTTTGGAACTATGTAAACGTCAGGGAGTTCAAAAATTAAATGCAGGACTTTATACCCACTGGGAATTGATTAGCAAGTATAGCCTGCGGGATATGAAGCTCCCCGACAATTATGAACTGCTACTTATTACTCCAAGTATTCAGCAGCATAATAATTGAAAACATTCTGGATTACGTCCAGTTCAGCATTTCGTGGATTTACGGACGTGATGTAGTCTGCCAGAGCATCCCAACTTGAAACATTTTTGGGGAAATTAGAATCATTTTTCGCATCCTTTGCGAAATCACCAATTGGTAAATCAACATCTATAAATTCCATAAGCCAATTGTAAAAAGTCAATTTTAACACCTCCCTTTAGGAGAGATTATATCAAATGAAAGGAAGTGGTCCAATGACGGAAGAAATGCTAGTACAAGGTGCACATGATGTAGAAAAGCGTATTAAGCGGGCGTTACTTGACCGGGACATGAAACAAGTTGATGTTGCCCGAGCGTTACACCTCAACCCGCAGTTGCTCAATCGAGCAATTAAGGGTGATATGACGCCCAAGTCAATTCGGATTCGAGAACAGCTCAAGAAGTTCTTGAATTACTAATTTGAAAGGAGTTGATCTAAATGCGAATGGAAAATTGGAACTGTCACAACATTCGGTTTGTGGAAGTTAACCACGAATGGTGGGCTGTAGCGATTGACGTGGCCAGCGCTTTAGGTTATTCAAAGCCACGTAATGCCATTAGCAATCATGTGGAAGACGAAGACAAAACCACCGCCCTGATTCAGGGCCCTGGTTCTAACTACAAGTCAAAAGCAGTTGTGATTAGCGAGTTCGGCATTTATGACCTGGTGTTCTCAAGCAAGCTCCCAGCGGCTAAGCAGTTCAAACGATGGGTCTTCACAACCATCCAACAACTCCGTAAGTCAACAGGCCTTGAAGGTTTTGAGGTATTTCGGATGCTGGACAAGCAACATCAGAAAGAAGCGATGGCGCGACTGTGTAAGGGCCTCAAACATCCAGTACGTGTGAACTTTATCAAGGCCAACACCATCGCTAACAAGGCTATTTCAACTAAACATGGCTACGCCAAAATGATTAAAAAAGGTGATATGACGCCAGAGATGTTAGTTGAACGCGAGCCAATTTTAGATGACACAGTTCGCCTGATGGAAATCAATGACGAGTTCGGTCTTGACCTGTCGGTGAGTAAGGCCATCTATGCAAAAGTAGGGTGATCATATGACTGAATCAGTATTGGAACAGGGTATTTTAGACCTGGTCAATCAAGCGGTTAAACGTGGGTTCGAGGCGGGTCAGCAAAATGACTATCAACTGCTTACCCGCAAAGAACTGTGTGAACAAGTTTTAAACATTGATGTAAACACTTTTGATGATCACTTCAGGTATCAGCCAGGCTTCCCGAGTTTTAAGGACGGAAAATTGACACGCTACTATGTTCCCGCGGTGCA
The DNA here is from genome assembly GCF_054785195.1 of Secundilactobacillus muriivasis. Classification (NCBI taxonomy): domain Bacteria; kingdom Bacillati; phylum Bacillota; class Bacilli; order Lactobacillales; family Lactobacillaceae; genus Secundilactobacillus; species Secundilactobacillus muriivasis. Next base: position 77,714 of record NZ_BAABMI010000027.1, read on the forward strand.
TGAGTGGATTATGAATCACCAGACTACAAAGTAAAAACCTAGGCGGGTTAATTTGAAAGGGTGATTTAAATGTTGGCGGTAATTTGGCAGTGGTTTAGCTGGACGGTGTTTTGTTTAGGCTTAGGGTACTGGACCAATGAGTTGGTGCACCATCCTAACGACTGGTTTGATTAACATGCTAGTTCTAATTTTAATTTTCGTTCTGGCGGCGGTGCTGGAACAGGCGAATAGAAAGTAGGCTGAATATGGCAGAAATTAAAAATGACCACCCTATGCAAGAGGATGATCAAAAGTTCTACGAAAATAAGATTCAGAAACGTTACGTCGATAACGTTCTGAAAGTATCACAAGTAACGGTAACTCGTGTATTGCTCAAAGCGCCATCTCACCTGTATCCACCCGACTTTGAGAACGAGTTAGGAATCTGGGAGCAGTACTGGGACCAAAATGGGAAGAAACTTTTTGAGCGGAGAATTTCGGCTAAGGACCTGAATTAGAAAAACGTTTGTTTGCCGAGTTCAACTAGCAGTGGCGATATTACCGGGCCAGTTACCTTCCAAGTTTTACCAATGAATTCCTTGAATCGTGAAAGGAATTTAGGCTTGGGGTTTTCTGAACCTTTAAGAGCTGATTCTAATTCAGCGGCTAAATCACGAAGCTGTTCTTTGTCAGAATTATCAGGTAATTGATTCTCTATGCTAAGTAATTGGTGGATAGATTCATCGATGTTGATAGTTTGAGAATGGTTGTCAGTAAACGATGAATAATCTCCAAAGGCGGCTTGCCCATTGTTGTTTATGGTATCGATGTGGATGCCAGACATAGATGATTCATCTCCTTCGTTTGAGCCTGGATGTTGCAATTTATATAGGTAATCTTCACCTTTAGAAGTTAGCCAATAGTTCTGAGAAATAGCCAAAACTGGAGGTCCTCCTAAAGTTGGCGCAAGTTGTACAGTCAGTAATCCTTCATGTTGAGAATCCATATTTTGGATTTCATCGATTAGAAGATCAGATGAAAAACCATTATCTTCTCCTCGTTTAAGAACGGAGTTGATTTGTTCAGAATCTGGTCTATTGACAGGATTTGCTAATTCAGAAAGTAAAAACAATCTACGTTCATCACTAGGTTTCATATTTATCACCTCCTTTATCCATCAAGTATATCAGAGGTGAGATAACAAAAGGAGGTGATCTAATGGGTAGAAAAATTGAAGATTTAACCGGAAAACGGTTTGGACGTTTGGTTGTGGTTGAACGGACTAAAAATAGAGGAAAACACGCTGCTTGGAAATGTGACTGTGACTGCGGGAACACAGCTGAAATCAGTTCAACTAACCTAATTAGTGGTCATACTACAAGCTGTGGATGCTTTAGAAAAGAGCTTGGTGCGAAAACTGCGAAGAACTTAAAAGGAATTCGCTTTGGACGCCTACTAGTAATTAAAGATAGTGGAAAGCGTTCCCACTCCTTTGTAGTTTGGCAATGCCAATGCGATTGTGGACGCGAAGTGCAGGTCTCCTCACATGCCTTACTTCGTGGTCAACTCAGTTGTGGTTGTTTGCGGAACGAAAATAATTCTCGACGACGTTTAAAAGAGATCGCCCTTGAACCTGAAAAAGGCACCCAGATTCGTTCTATCAAACCGCATCGAAAGCCACGTAAAAATAATAAATCAGGAACCATCGGGGTAAGCTGGGATGTCAGGCGACAGAAGTGGCGAGCTAAAATCAGCTTAAAGGGCAATGATATTTTTTTAGGCTATTTTTTCAATAAACAAGACGCCATCAACGCTCGCAAGGCAGCCGAAGAAAAATACTTCAAGCCGATTCTTGAAAAATACAGAAAGAAGGTATGAACATGCCAGTAGTAACAGAACTAATGCGAACAGCGATTCGTAGAAAACGCGGTGAACTCAACTTGAACTATCGCCAGATGGAACAGGAAACGGGGCGTTAGCCATTGGACGTTATCCGATATTTTAAGCGGTAAACGGTCCAAGATTCAAACCGGTACATTAAACCGGATGAATGAATGGCTGTATAGGCATTCTTAGGAGGTGATGTGAATGATCCACACTCGAACGTACAGTGATCTAGTCTTTCGGACTAAACGTCACTCATGGTTGTGGAAGTTATTCCACAGCACAAAAAAAGCCAGCTATCGCAAGTAGCTGACTGAACTAAAAACATTTCAGGTGAATTATACCACAGGAGGTAGCAATGGTAGAAATTTTAAAGTTGCGAAGTCGGGTTAAAACAATTCAAAGTCAAATTGACGCAATTTCGATTGATCGAATTGATGCGCTGGAGTATTGGTTTGAACAACTCGATGAGGCCAAGCGTGAGTTACTGATGAAAGGAAAGTTGTGGGTGGTTATCGATGAAAATTGATTTGATCAAGCGAAAGAATGTACCGAAGTCTTATCACCTTGGCAATGTGATTTACTTCTACGGTGATGACGTACTGGCAATGGTTGCCGAGTCGGGCGATAACGTTGCACTTGTCAACCTGGAAAATGGTGAAACGTACAGGTCGGCATCAACATTAAATGATTTGTATCTCCAAATGGATGCAGACCACGGTGAATTGATCAATGCCGAATTACGGGAGGTACGTTCATGAACCTATATCAATTAGAAAGCAACTTACAACAGGTATTGGACTTAGCAGAATCCGCTAATCCAGATGATGCACAACTATACGCCGATACTATTGCTAGTTTAAAAGACGGTATTGCGGATAAGGCGGTTGGTTACGGCAAGGTCATTAAGCAGCTTACGGCTGACAGCAGAATGTTGAAAGAAAAAATCACCGTTGATCAGGAACGGTTGCATAGTTTGAACAACAACTTATCCCGGTTAAAGTCGGCCCTTCAAGGTGCCATGGAATTATCAGGTCAGGAAAAAATTAAGGATCCAGAGTTATCAATCTGGATTCAAAATAACCCGCCCAAAGTGGTGTATCTGGACGAAACTTTAGTGCCGGATAAATTCATTAAGCAAGTACCACAAATTATGGGAAAGGACATTTTGAACGCACTGAAGGCCGGTGATGAAGTACCAGGTACTAAGCTAATTCAGACACGTTCAATTCGGGTGCGTTAATTATGAATGACAAAATTATTTTAACTCGTGAGAAACCCACAGCAATCGGCGGGGTCAAACCGGTATTCTTACCAGCTGAGACCATCGAACAGTTGAAGTCACTCAAGGAAGAGACCGGCATCCCAATGGGCCGGTTAGCGGATCAGTTTATCAGGTTTGGGCTTAGTCGGGTGGAGGTTATTGATCCCGATGATAGCAATGAATAGGCGGGAGGTGATTGGGATTGTATGACCTTCGGGACTACCAGTTGGAGGAGTATCAGCAGATTGTTGACTCAATGCGAGCTGGTCATCGTTCAATCATGGTGCAGTCCCCACCCTAGAACGGGGAAGACGGTTTTAATGGCTGAAATTGCGCGTAAGACGACTATTCGAGGTGGTCGGGTAATGTTCATCGTCCACCGCAAAGAAATCGTTGATCAAGTTAAAACGACCTTTGAAGAGCAGGGGGTTGATATGCGATTAGCTCAAATCGGGATGGTGCAGACGTTTACCCGCAAAGTCGACCGGTTACAGGCACCAGCAGTGTTGTTCGTTGATGAAGCTCACCACGTATTGGCAAAATCGTATCGGCGAATCCTGGACGCCTTCCCGGACGCCATTCACTTAATGTTTACGGCAACGCCGATTCGATTGAATGGGGCCGGGTTTGAAGATGTTGCAGATGACCTGATTGTGGGAAAGCCAATTCAGTGGTTGATTGACCACGGTAATTTAGCGCCAATTCAGTACTACGCACCCAAACAAATTGATACCTCGATGTTGAAAGCGAAGCGGACCGGCGAATTTACGGAAGCGTCAATCGAAAAAGCATCCAAGCCTCGAATTTACGGTAATGCGGTTGATCACTATCTCAAACTCGCAGCAGGTAAACAGGCGATTGCCTACACCTACAACGTAGCAAGTGCCCATCAGTTGGCCGATGAATTTAATCAGCGTGGCATTACCGCGGCGGCTGTTGATGGTGGCACTCCCAAATTAGTTCGGGACCATGTTATTGATGAGTATCGTGCTGGTCGAATTCAAGTGGTAGCTAATAATGAGCTGTTTACCGAGGGGCTGGATCTACCGAACGTCGATTGTGTCATCATGCTACGGCCAACTCAATCACTATCGTTGTACCTTCAATTTTCGATGCGGTCCATGAATCCACGATCTGGTAAAACAGCCATCATCATTGATCATGTTGGTAATGTTGAAAAATTCGGCTTACCGACGGCTAACCGTGACTGGAAGTTATCGGGTAGCAAGACTGGTGAACCGGTTAAACCGGTAGTGGTATGCGAAGAATGCTTCGGAACGTTTTACCGTGATGAGGCCGACAAGGATAGCAGTGGCCGAACACTGTGCCCGTTTTGTGGGGAGCCGTTGCCGGTTAAACAGCAATCGGAAAGCAACACACCCGAAACCGATGATGGCGCTGAACTGGAAGAATACACGGCCGAACAGGAACTTATGGACCGCGTGAGACACATGAAACCTGATGATTTAAAGACCTACGCCGAAATTGGCGCTTATCGTAAGGCACACGGTTACAAGCCGGGGTGGGCCTACTACCAACTCAAGAAGAGGGGAATGATTAGATAATGGGCATTTTACCAAAGAACGAACCTAAGCCGACCATTGACACGCCGCGTAATTTTTTCATCTATGGTCGCACAATGGCGGGAAAAAGCTATCTAGCTGAACGATTCCCGAACCCGTTATTTCTAAATACGGATGGGAACGCTAAGCAAAACAAGGCACCATCGATTCAACTATTTAACAAACGCAACCCCGATGGCACCGCAGATAAAACCGTCATCGAACAGCTCGATGAAATCATGCTGGCATTGCAAACGGAAAAGCACGGTTATGAAACCATCGTCATTGACGTGGTGGACGACGTAGCATTGCTGATTGAGCAAGCCGTGTGCTTAGAGGCAGGAGTAAAGGCACTGGCTGATATTCCTTACGGAAAAGGTTACGCGACGTTTAACGGTGTTTTTCAAGGATTAGTGATGGAACTAAAGATGTTACCAGTTAACGTGATCTATGTTTCTCGTGTCGAAGACCACGTAGAAGACGACGGCACCACGAAAGAGGTCCCATCGCTTAAAACCAAGTACTACAACGTGGTCAACGGTAACTGTGATTTAGTGATCCACGTTCAAAAAATCGGTAGTCGTCACGTTCGGTCGGTGACTGATAAACGCAAAGACTACTACGAGAAAAATATTGACGACCCTAAGATTCTTCAAATTTTAAAGGCCATTACTGGCGCACTGACAAAAGAAAAGGTAGGTAATTAATTATGAGTTTACGAGATATTGCAAATGAAATCGCGGCATCAAGCTATGATCCAAAGACAGACGCAGTAGCAACTGCTGCAGGTTTACCAGCTGGTGATTACACTACGGTAGTTTCAGAAGTTGCACACCGAGTTTTCGATTCTGGTTGGGATTGCTTTGGCGCCACATTTGAAGTAATAGAAGGAGACCATACTGGTCAAAAGGAGAACGTCAACATTTCCTTTGCTGAAACAGCTAAGTCAGGCAAGCCGATTCCAAAGTTTATCTTAGATCGGAATATCAAGCTGATCATGAAACTAGGCGCTTTCTTAGGTGTTGAAATTACTCCAGATGATTTTGCCGATAACGAAACTGATACGCACGAAAATTTGTACCAAAAAATGCACGGTCACGAAGGCGTCACGATGATTCTAAAAGTCACGGTGCGGGAAAACAAGAAGGATCCATCGAATCCGTACACTTCTTATGACCTCGATGAAGCCGAACAGCCAGAGGAACTACCAGCTGATGATCCGTTCGCTCCTGACACGGCTAGTCAGGACGCCACAGAATCACCAGTGGTGGATGATAGCCAGTTGCCCTTCGATTAATCAATTAACGCAGTGTCGTTTCCACCGGCGGGGTGAGATGCCCTGCTCAAAGATGGTGATTGTATGATACAGAATCTTGTTAATTCGGCAGTGATGTACGCCAAACATGGAATGAGTGTTTTGCCAATGGTAGGCAAGAAACCGTTAATTCGGTTTGCTGATAAACCGCCCTTAACGGTTGACGAAATCAGACAATATTGGACCGACCATCCATACGCTGGAATAGCGTTACGAACCACCAACTTCTTCGTTGTTGATATTGACCGACATGAAGGCGGTGTGGACGGTATCGCAACGTTAGCGAAGATGGATCATACTGGGTATTTTCGTAAAACGTTAGCACAACGAACCCGGCACGGCGGTCAGCAGTTGTTCTATCTGAAACGTGAAGACCAAAGCGTGCAGCAAAATATTGGCTGGTTGCCAGGTGTGGATATCAAGGCCCACCCAAATAATTACGTGGTGGTAGCACCTAGTGAAGGCTATCAGTGGTTAAACCGAGAACCAATGGTGACAGCTTCAACTAAATTGGTAGCAGCGATCAACCAACGGTCCAATACGACACCAGCGATGAATTTACCAGTGTCAGATGAGAAGACCAATACTAGTCGATTGTTTGAAACTATCGTGGACGGATTCGGCGACACAGGGGGTCGAAACAATGCTCTAACGAGTTTTGTAGGTGGCTTGCTATATCGGAACGTTGATGCTGAAAAAGTCTATCAGCTTGCAAAATTGGCTAATACAAGCACCCCGAATTCATTACCACTAAATGAGTTTGATCGCACATTTGATTCAATGCTGAAAAAAGAAATCCGCAGACGAGAGGAGGCTAAAAATGGCGGTTGAAGAGAGTATTGAAAAATTAAAGGCACTACAAAGTAACGTGACTGAAATGCCGATTTCGGGTTTTAAAACAACCAAAGACGGCAAAATTCGCGCTAACAGCATTACCAACGTGGCGACGATTTTAGAACGAGATCCAATGTTGGCTGGTAAGTTTGCCTTCAACGAATTTACCTATGAAATTGAATTGCTCGAAGATTTACCCAAGTTGATGCTCGAAAAGGGTCGAATTGATGATGATTACACCCCGGCGTTACTCGGTTACATGGAATTGAAATACAATGTGATGTTTGCAGACCGGTTACTGACCGGTGCGATGACTAACGTGGCCCGCAAGAACGTATTTAATCCGGTATTGGATTATTTTGAACAGTGTCAAACGGATTGGGACGGCACTGAACGGGTTGCTGACTTCTTGCCAATGTATCTGGGTGCCGAACGGTCCGAAGTTACCACGTTGGAAACGAAGATTTTCTTCACCGGCGCGGTGGCAAAGGCTTATCGACCAGAGATGAAGTTTGATTACGTTTTAGATTTAGTTGGTGGTCAAGGCGTTGGGAAAACCACACTGCTCAAGAAAGTTTCTAATGGCTGGTATACAGATCAGTTTACGGACTTCGAAAACAAGGATAATTTTCAAAACATGCTGCGAGCCCTGATCGTCAACGATGACGAAATGACCGCCACCAATAATTCGTCCTTTGAAATCTTAAAGAAGTTCATTAGTTCAGAGACGTTTGAGTTTCGGGCCGCTTATGCTCGGCATAGTGTACGGCGAAATAAAAACTTTGTGATGGCTCGGACGACCAATGAAATGACCTATCTGAAAGATAAGACCGGTGAACGGCGCTTCATGCCAGTGTTAGCCGATAAGGCCAAACAAGAGAAGTCCCCACTAACGGAACTACCACAGGACTACATCGACCAGCTCTGGGGTGAATTCACCACTTACTATCAGGATGGTTTTGATTTCATGTTGACGGAGGAACAGGAGAAGTTACTAGGCGATTTGAGAAAGTCGTTTATGTATGTAGACGAAGAAGAGGCTCAGATTGAAGAGTACCTTCAGCGGTTTACTGGAAGTTTTGTGGCAAGTAAAGAGATCGCTCATGAGATTGGTGAAGATAATCTGGTGAACAATCGACGCTTGGCTAAGAAAATTAAGTACGTCATGGATAATCATGGCGGTTGGAAACCAGCCCAAAAAAGATTTGGGAGAGTCGTGAAAAGGGGGTATAAGCGGATTTGAAGCGCTGAATTAACTATGAAGTGCTCAAAATCCACTTAGTGCTTCACGCTTAATCCCTTGGGAGAGTAAGGCGCACCTTTTATATGAATCTACTACTACACTAAATATATATATATATATATATTTTATATAGGGGTATAGACATAGGGTGCGTGTATAACGTATAAAGTCATTTTTTAGCGATACACGGTTTCACGCCGTCTAATCCCTTGGGAGAGTAAGGACAAACGAATGCTTCAAGTTGAAATGTCAGTGCTTCATTGATTCACTTAAAAAAAATATGACACGAGAACAAAAAATTCAAAACGATGTTAGGGTAGCAATTAGCCAGCATGGTTGCACGATTTTTCGGGCAAACGTCGGTAAAGTCAAAATGGATAATGGTCGGTGGTTCGACACTGGATTACCAAAAGGATTCCCTGATCTGTTTGGTTATCGGCATAGTGATGGCAAAATGTTTTTTATTGAGATGAAAAATGAAACCGGACGACTGCGAGAAGATCAAAAAAAGTTTGCGAAGATTCTTAAAACCGTCCCAGTTTTATATGGAGTGGCCCGATCAGTTGATGATGCGTTGAAGATTGTGGAAGGTGAATCGAATGGAAAACCGAATTAGATTACTACGTAAGCAGTACGAGCTAACTCAAAAAGAGCTTGGTAACGTGATGGGGTTTGATGCACGTACCGTTAGTAGATGGGAACGAGGCGAGCATTTACCAGATATTCCAACGCTGTTTAAGTTAGCACATTACTTTAACGTTTCGGCGGAGTTTCTCTATTGTGATGACTGGGGTGAGCTCAATGATTAAACCGGGTGACAAAGTGAGCTGGTTGGAAGGTGACACCCGTAAATACGGATGGGTGCACGCCATCATCAATCGAGGCGCCTACCAAACAGCGTTGTTGGAGAAGCGGGAAATTCCGTTAGGACAATTAACTAAGGAGCGTGTACGATGAACGAATTAATTAAAGGCGTTGAACGATGGTCTTGCGAACGAGGCCTGGATGTGGCTGATCCAACCAAGCAACTTAACAAGCTAACCGAAGAGTTGGGTGAACTAGCCCAAGGAATCAACAAAAACGACGTCATCAAGACTAGTGACTCTATGGGTGACATGACGGTGGTCATGATTATCCTGTGTCAGCAACTAGGTGTGTCGTTTCAAGGGTGCTTGCGAGTGGCGTACAACACCATCAAGGACCGCAAAGGCGAGATGGTCAATGGCGTGTTCGTGAAGGAGAGTGACCTGCATGAGTAAGTTAAGACGGTTCTATCTACCAGATGTTAAAAGCAATCAAGGACAGCAGTACTTAACCCGCGGTAAGCATAGCAAGCACAACTACTTCATGTGTGGTGAGCACAACCCCAACGTGAGGGCTGGAAGCTTGATTCAGTGGTTTGACGATAGTGAAGTTGCAGAGATTGAAAAATCCATCACGCTTACTAATTTGATGGTTGAAATCAAATACCCTGATCCGCTGAAAGAATTGACTCACCGGTTGATTATTGACATTAAGAATACACCGGCGCCATCAGAAAATGATGAAACCACATTGACCGACGGACTAAAGGTCGCACTTTTCGAAATTGAACATTTGAATCAGCCACTTACTGAAATCGGTGGTCGAGATGAAACCTAACGAGTTCACCAAAGCAGTCCACATTATCGAAGACGAATATGGCGGTCCAGATAAGGTCCCCGATGATGCGTGGGAAGAGTTCGCGGATTTTCGGAAGGCGTATTTTCGTAAAGAGGATCATCGTATTGAAATGATGGTGAAATATCATCGGACAACGACTTATCAAGAAGCGTTGAACAAGATGTACAATCACATGTCGACCAGTCAAATGACGCTCGAAGAGATTACTGAACGATTAAACGCAAATGCGAACGTTACGAGGTATGGAAAGTTTCCGTTGACTTTGGAAGATGTGAAAACCAGCTTAGCACACCGAGCTTTACCATACATTCGTGCTAAAGAGAATGATGTTAGTGGTCGTATCGCACTGGGAGGGTATATCAAATGACTGTAACGAGCACTAAACTAGGAGGAATTTGTATATGGAGACAACAATTGAACCTAAGTGGATGTCTTTAGGCATAGAAGCTGAGGGTGGCCACCCGGCAATGGTTAATTTAAATCAGGTAATTATGGTTCAAGATAATAGCGATGGTGAGGCGGAGGCCTTTTTCACAAATGGAATGAAGCTAAATCTCGGTGGTAGTACTCGGGCGTTTTACAAGGCAATCAGTGATGAAAGCTAGAATTCAAAGTGGACTAAACAAGATTTATTGACCAGATTTAAAGCCGGTTTTGAAACGAGCGTTGTTGATAAGGCCCACGATTATGAAATGTGGCGAGTAAATCGATCATCAACTAAAACGAATGAATTACATCTGTTTCTTGATGATCCGTTAGGAACGATGGGTGCCGTATCAAGTTGGAGCACGAGTGCTACTGATATTGTTAGTGACCAGATTCTACGAAAAATCGGCAACCTCCCCATCGAAGTTTGGTTGGGTGATGTCAAAATCAAGGAGGCGGCGGAATGAAATTTAACGTGTTTGAGTTTGCATCTGGCGAATATTTAGCTTCACTTAAGCAGGTAAATAATCAACTTCGAATTGTACCTACCACTGATGCGTTAGCTGCACAGCGTTTTCTCTCGGACTCTAATTTAAAGAAGTTAGGTTACTTGAATGGACGTTTAGTCACTGTGGAAGTGAAGGTGGGCGAATGATGTACGCACTAACGGCAATCATCTCGATTGCACTGTCAGCGATTATCACGACGATGATTCTGGGGGCACGGTTGGAAAAGTTCAAGAATGAGTATGATAAATATCTCTTGAATCACGATAACCGCCTCGAGCGGATCGAACCTACGCCACCAGCTGGTTCAATGAGTGAAGCCTTCAAACGAATGGGCAACGATATTGGAAAGGTGTTGGGCGGTAAATGAACTGGTACCTATTAATTTCGGGCTGGACCACGGGTGTTTTTACCATGCTTTTAATAGCAGTCCTGTTCGGTGAAGTTACCCTTAATGGCATGGTAGTTACTCAAGGCATTTGGAAGTGGGTTGCCACTGCTGTTTGTGTGGTTGCTATCGTAAGCAATGTGTGGACGTTCAGAAAGTGAGGCGGATAATGACTAAAGACCAAATTAAATTCAAAAACTACTTCGTGAACATCTTTGAACAGCATGATGCTGATATCATTCGTTCGATTAGTTGGATGACCCGGCATGTTAATAAAATGCCGAACACGATTCGAGTGGCATACCATCATTTAACCGGCAAAGAGCGCAACGAAGTGATCAAAGAAATTTGCATGTTGGGAGGGTAGTTTATGGCGATTGAACTAACGGACAGTACGATTGATAAGATTGTGGATCGGCTAATTACTAAAGGCAACGACTTTTCGGAGACCGAAAGTGAGAAAATTAAACGTAACACGAAGGCACTATTTCAGAATTACCGGTTATTAGAGAGCCACGTTGATATTGATATGCCGGTGCTTGAGGAGGACACTCCGTTAAACAAGTATGAGTTGACCCTATACTCATTACTGGGGTACCGGGCGCGCTCTAAGGAGATGATTATCTTTCTCAATAAGGTGCTTGATCGCTATGAAGCGATTTGTATGGCGGGAACGGCAGAACAACAGCGGCGCTACAAGGTGATTAAGACACTGTACATTAACACTGAGACGATGACGCGGGTAAAGCTGGCGGAAAAGTTTGGGTGTGATGAAAAAACCATTCGTCGGGATGAACGTAAGGCAATCAATGAACTGGGCGTAATGATTTTCGGAATTGATAGTCTCAATGACGTGTCCAAATAGTGCCGAAAATCCGCTCCCAAAAGCCCGAATCAAAGTTATACAATGATAGTGTGAAAAAGTATTCGACATACTATTTTCTTTCCCGAACATGTATTTAGCCAACGAGACCCTAGCAGAAATGCTGGGGTTTTGTTATGCTAAAAATATGGGATATTTGATACTTGGAGGAGATAGCATGGCTAATTTAGTTCGGCGTCAAAAGCAAATTGCATTTTATGAGCTTCAACAGGGGAAACACAAGTTTGATCTAAAAAGTAAAATAGATCATATTTTTCAGTTGTTCGTTAATCAGAACTACGATGAAATTGATGAGTTAACAATTGACGATGTTCGGTATTATATTTCGGCAATCCAAAAAATCTCCATGAACAAGCTTATTAATTACGGTGAAGATACGGTGGATTATTATTGCTTTGCAATTAATATTGCAAAGGTTGATTCGGCTCAACAGATTAAATACGGTGATTTGTCAAAAGTGGTTAGTGATAGAGAAGAAGTCGTGGACTTATCTGATGATGATGTGGATATGAATCAAGTTGGACCACTAGTTGATTCACAGTTTATAGTTGATCCGTTTTACTCCGTAGTAGCCACCGGGAGAACCTCTGGAGGAGTGAATTTGTGGGCTTTAAAGAAATTTTTGCAACAAATACTTGATGCCCAGGGACTTAGACTTGCTTTTATTCCGGATAAAAAAGGAATAGAAGATTTAGACGAAATGACTATTATTACGGCCGTTGACTATAAGGTTTCCAAAACTGGGGATGCGAATAACCAGAAAGATGACGCTAGATCAGAAATGGGAGATATTGCACTTGCAAATGATTTAGAGGCAGATGAGTTCGAAGTCAGAATGAAATCTGTTAGTTTAAACAAAGAAAAAACAAAAAGTAAAATTAAACATTATATGGAAACAAGACTCGGGATGGATGAATTTGATGACGTGAAATCAATTAAAGTTGAAGGAATTAAAGATGGTCAGGAAGTTCTTTTTGACTTGATTACGAATAAGCTAAATTACAGAGGGTATATTGAGTTTGATACTGCTGTGGGCATGACAATTCGTGACAACTTTAATTATTTGGCTAAGGCTTTTGCAAGCCAAGTTGAATTCATCCAGAAGACAATAGCATTGAAGGTGTATATGGATGATAACGAAAGCAAGGATTCATAGAAATAGATTTTCTATTAGTATTTTTATGATTACGTTTGTTTTAATGATTGCGATAAAAGCAACTCCGAGTAGACTGCCAAATTACCAAGATTCAGTTTCAAACATTGTGTCATTTTCTAGTTTAGCCACTGCAATTTTTATGGCGGCGTTAGCGTTTGTGCCCAAGCTAAGTGCGGGATGGTTACGCAAATTAGGTACGGATAAAAAGTTCTTGGAGAGAATTATAATCGCAACCTTTCTATACTTTATGACTTCTGTTCTGGCAATTGTTGTGATTAGCGTCTTTCCTGAAACGGAAAAGTCAATTATAAGTGAAATTGGCGTTGCACTGATGTTTGCTATCCTGGCATCCGCAGTGAGTGAAAGCGTGTATATTTTTAGGATTATCTTTACAACCAATTAAAAAGGAGGCCTGACAACGGCTAAACTAACAGCCTGCGTAGGTCTCAAAATTACCACTCATTACGAGTGGTTTTTTAATACAATCAGGGAGGTGCGTAAATTGAATTCAGTGATGAAGGATTATCAACGGGTGGCACGTGATTATGATAAGGCGTTTCAGAATTTTAGCAAACATGTGGAAAAGGCTATGAATAAATCAGCTAAGGTGCAACGTGAGATACAGCGTAAGAATGATAGGGTTGCACGTAAGGTCGAAGAACGGTTTAAGAGACTTGGGATGATGTAATGCCGCGCGTAAGAAGGTGCAGACAGCCGGGCTGAGTATCTAGCTAGCCGTGAACGTTGGGCACGTAGCCACGATGAGCATTACACGCACAAGTACAACACGGTCACACGTAATCGCGATGACACTAAGCGCCAGCAATACAACTTCTATCGTACAAGACAATGGTCACCCAATAATGAAAGGAGGCCTGTGGAATGGCTAAACTAACAGCAGAACAACGTCAATTTACCGACAATCATGAATTTTCGGATGATGAGTTGAACGTTATTAGTTACATTGATACTCAGCTTACAATCAAAGGAAATTATCTGAACTACATGGATATCGTTGATGCGTTGGCAACTATTGGTTCTTGGGACACGTCATCGGAGCAAAAGATGGCCTCTAGATTATTGTTGCGTTACGTTTTTCCAAAGAAACTCGTTAACGATATGATTGAAGAATATGCGGTTGTGACTGATCGTGAGAGCTTCATGGTCAGGCGATGGCGACAGAAGGTTCTTAAACGTGATAATAGTACTTGTCAGCATTGTGGTTCGACTGAGAATTTATGTGCTCACCATATTTCGTACTGGTCTAATGATCCAATCAATCGAGTAAATGTTGATAATGGAATTACTCTTTGCCAAGAGTGCCATGCAAAAGAACATTTAGGTGAACCAGTCTATTATTTAATTGCTAAACAACGCTAATAGTTAGGAGGGATAGCATGATAACAAAGAAGCAACAGAAAGCGATTGAACTAATGTTTGAGGGCAATCTCTCCCAAACTAACATTAGCGCACAGTTAAAAATTCACCCAACAACGTTATCGAGGTGGAAACGGGAACCTGATTTCATTGATGCGATGAAGGCTTACACCGATGAAACAATTAGTCGTTCTACGCCACAAGCCATGAGAACGATGGTCCACCTACTTGACGCAAAGAGTGAACTGGTTAGATTCAATGCTGCTAAAGATTTATTGGATCGAGCTGGATTTATGCCTACTATCAGGCAAGATATCAACGCTAACGTTGGCCCCGTTCAAATCATTGATGATGTACCAGATAAGGCTGGTGATGACGATGGTTAAACTAGCATCCGTTACCGCACCAGCGTTTTACCAGTTACACCATGATATCAAGAATCACATTCATTCAAATTATTGGTTAAAGGGAGGGCGTGGTAGTACCAAGTCCTCTTTTGTTAGTTTGGAAATTGTTTTAGGCATCATGACTGATCCTGATGCTAACGCTGTGGTCATGCGTCGTTACGCTACAACGTTGCGTGAATCGGTCTATGATCAATACCTGTGGGCAATTGACCAGTTAGGCGTTAATCATCTGTGGCAAGACTCAGTAAGTCCGATGCAACTAACTTACTTGCCAACCGGTCAACAGATACGGTTTAAGGGCGCTGATAACCCACTCAAAATCAAATCGCAGAAGTTTCGGCATGGCTATACGAAGTTCAAACACTATGAAGAAGTTGCCGAGTTCAAGGGCATGGAAGAGATTCGGAGTATCAACCAATCACTCAACCGTGGTGGTTCAGACATCATCACCTTCTACTCCTACAACCCGCCAGCCAGCGTTAATTCATGGGTCAATCAGGAGAGCGATAAACAGGGGCTACGTGACGATACGCTGGTGCACTCTAGCGATTACCTGACCGTGCCAAAAGAGTGGTTAGGGAAAGAATTTCTAGCCGATGCGGAGCAACTCCGCAAGGACAATCCAAAGGCTTACGCCCATGAATATCTGGGTGAAGTAACCGGGACTGGCGCTGAAGTCTTCAACAATGTAACTGTTCGGCGCATCACGGATGAAGAAATCAGTCACTTCGATAAGATCTATCGCGGTATCGACTTTGGTTTTGCGCATGACCCACTATCATATGGTGACATCTACTGGGATTCGGCTAGACGCCGGATCTTTTTGTTTACCGAGATTTACCAGGTCGGCATGAAGAACCGCACCGCTGTGGAAGCCATTAAGAAACTCAACCCAGCGAACGAAGTCGTTATCGCCGATTCGGCTGAGCCTAGAACTATCTCTGAGTTTAGAGACTTAGGCCTGAACCTAGTCGGTGCCAAGAAAGGTCCTGGTAGTCGTGAGCATGGGTTCAAGTGGCTGCAAGACCTAAGAGAGATTGTGGTTGACCCTGAGCGGTGTCCTAATGCAACCAGAGAGTTTACGGGCTATGAGCTGGAACGAGATGCCAACGGGAACTTCAAATCAGGCTACCCTGATGGTGACGATCACTCAATTGACCGCACCAGGTACGCACTTGAAAGCTTAATGAAGAAGGGAGGGTTCAGACCTTGGAAGTAGAAGCAATGAAGAAGCTGCTTAAGAGAACCGATAGCATGCACAATGAATTTATCGAAGACTACAAGACCTCGATGCGTTACTACTTAAATGAAAACGACATCACTATTCCAGTCGGTGGTCAGTCAAAGGCTCGTAATGATGGCAAGATTAATGAGTTGTTGCGGAGTGCGGACAACCGTGTTAGTAGCAACTACCATCAATTGATTGTTGATCAAGAAGCTGGCTATCTAACCACGACACCGCCACAGATTGACGTTGAAGACGAAACCAACAATGATAAGCTGGTTGATATTCTTGGTGATGAGTTTGGTGTTCGCCTAAACAGCTTGGTAGTGTATGCGGCGAATGCCGGTGTAGCTTGGGTCCACTATTGGAAAGATAAGGACGAAGGCTTTAAGTATGGTATCGTACCGCCTGACCAAGTTACACCGATTTACTCTAACGACTTAGAGCGTAAGCTTTTGGCAGTGCGCCGAAGCTATGAAGAAATCAATCCGGCAACTGGTGGCACTCGAAACATTCATGAGTATTGGACTGATACCGAGGTAACTGTATGGCAGTCCACTGATGAAGACGCCTACTCTGACCTGAAACCAGTCTATGACCGTTTCACTGCTGTGGACATTACGACTGGGATTGAAACGGGCACTAGTAACACAATGACCTATGATGATCCCGGACACATTCCGTTTATTCCATTCAAGAAGAACGAGTTTGGACGCCCGGAATTGACTAAATACAAAGGCCAGATTGACGTTTACGATTCGGTTTATAACGGGTTCGTGAATGACGTTGATGACGTTCAACAGGTCATTTTAGTGCTCACAAACTATGGTGGAGAATCGCTGGCGGAGTTTAAGAAAGCTCTGAAACAGGATAAGGCCGTTAAGTTTGAGAGTATGGGGACTGGTGATAAGTCAGGCCTAGAAACACTCACGATTGATATTCCTGTGGATGCTAGAAACAGTCTGTTGGAAACGACCGAAGCTAAAATCTTTAAGCAGGGTCAAGGCATCGACCCAACTAAGTTCGAGGCCAATAACGCAACGGGCGCTGCCATTAAAATGCTGTACTCGCACCTCGAACTAAAAGCCGGAAACACCCAAGCTCAATTCGAGATTGGTATCAGTGAGCTGGTCAAGGCCATCTTACGGTTTATGGGTGTAGCGGACGCCGATGATACTAAGGTCAAGCAGACTTGGACTCGGACGCTGATTCAAAATGATTTAGAGCGGGCCCAAATTTTATCAGCAGTTGCTCAATACTCATCAGATGAAGCTGTTGCTAAGGCTAACCCGATTGTGGAAGACTGGCAGCAGGAGTTGAAGGACCGTGAAGATGATGCGGTTAAACACGATGGCTATGATAACCCCGATGCACTCAACGATTTGAATGGTGGTGATCCTGATGACGATGACGAACCAACAGTATTGGGAACGCCGCCATCTTCAAGTCAAAGCAAGGGAGTTAAAGAATAGCGCTGAGTATGAGCGTGCCCTTCAGCCACAGCTAAACGGGCTGTACCGAGAGCTTCAAAGCGAAATGGAGTATTGGGTGACCCGTTACGCTAATAACCAGGCTATTGATAAGGAAACTGCACGTAAGCTACTGCGTAATATCAGTACCAAACACTGGCAGCTAACTTTAAAGCAGTTTGAAGCCAAGGCTAGAGCCGGTGGATATGATGCAGAGCTTGATGCCGAGTACTTCAGAAGTCGGGTTGCTCGGTTGCAGTCTTTGGAGAAGCAACTTCAGTTCCACACACGGAGTTTTGCAAATCAACAGACCACTGATATGCAACAGGAATTAACTAAGCAGTATGATGACACCTACATGCGAACAACATTCAACATTCAAGCTCAAAAGGCACAGTTTACTGCTAACTTTGCACGATTCAATGAACAGCAGTTAAAAGTAGCCGTTTCAAAACCGTGGGCACCAGATGGTAAAGACTTCTCACAGCGAATCTGGAAGAACTACACCAAAGAGCTACCCAGTTATTTGATGGATGCAGTGCTTCGTGGAACTCTGTTGGGTTACAGTCCACAGCGAATTAGCAAGATGTTTCACGCTAGATTTCAGGATATTCAACGTAATAACATCCATCGTTTAGTTATCAGTGAAATGGCTCACGTTGCTGAAGAAGCCACTGCTGAAAGTTATGAAGAAAACGAAATTGAAAAGTACCAGTATATGGCAACGTTAGAGTCGCACACTTGTGCTGTGTGTGGACGCTTAGACGGTGCCATTTTTAAATTGTCAGAACGTAAGAACGGGGTGAACTACCCAATCATCCACAGTCGGTGCCGATGTACTACAGTACCTTATACGGATGATTTACCAGAGACGACTAGCCGATGGTATCGTGATCCTGAAACTGGCAAGGGTAAGCTGGTTAGAAATATGAAATTTGACGAATGGAAGAAGCTAGTTAACTCTGGGGCTGAGATGCCTAAGCCAACACCATACAAACCCACTGGATATGCTATTAATCTAAATAACGTTTTGAGTAGCGATGATAAGGAACGCTTAAGTGAGTTAGGGACTGATGTTCCAGAGACTTTCATGAAGATCCTTGAAAAAGCACCTGAGAATATGCAGAAGCTATTTGCAACACGACCGAAAGCAGTGGCAATTAGGACTTCACCTAACCGGGGTTCCTATTATTTAGCTGGTAGTAAGCTAATTCAATTTGATAAAAAATCATTTAATGGTGATACCAGGTATGCAACAGAAAACGATGTATTATTTCATGAACTCGCCCACAGCATTGACGATACTGGAGATGGTGCAATTCTACAGACCGTTCACCGCTATCTAAAAAGGTCGGTGAAAGATGCTGAGATTGCAACTTACTCTAACTACAGCCTTAAGCCAAAATACGGGTTGCAGGATATGCTACACAAAGAAGGACTAGCAGCAGTTCAGTCTATCTATGATGAATTTCCTGATGTAGTATCTTCCTATAATGTGGAACGGGCTTGGAGAGAGCAATATATAGCCGATGACGATACAAATTGGCGACTTTTTGCTGATGTTTCAGATATGGTTGAAGCTGCTACTAATGGCGGGTTATCGTTAGGTTTTGGTCATGGGAAAGGCTATTGGACGACCAAAGAGTATGGTGGTAACAAGAAAGTTGCTAACGGTCATGCAGAAGCCGAGTTTTTCGCTGAATCAACATCAGCCACGATTAATAATCCCAAATCTTTAGCACAAATCAAGAAATATTTCCCTGAATCATATACCTGAATTATTCATACCTTTCAAAAAAGTCGTCAGTTTTCATGTTTTTCAAAAACTGACGGCTTTTGATCTTGCTT